>JBOGZH010000406.1:0-13110 GCA_050697095.1 Solirubrobacterales bacterium | reverse complement strand
GCCTTCCCTCGCTCGACCCGGCGCCCGCGCGGCAGAGCGGTCGGCGACACCGGGTCGCCCGCGGCATCGGTCTCGGGCTCGCGGGGGCAATCGGAATCGGGCTTACGGCCCTCGCCGCCAACCGGATCGGCTTCGACAGCGTGGTCGCGAGCGCGGTGCGCTCCAACGCCGCCTGGGTGCTCGTCGCCACGGGGCTGATGATGGCGTCGCTGTTCCTGCGCGCGGCGTCGTGGTACGCGATCGCCCGCTCCGCGCTGCCGCGGCGGCCGGTCCGCCGCCGCGACGTCACCTCGGCGACGATGATCGGGGTGCTGATGTCGGCGACCCTGCCCGCCCGGCTCGGCGAGCCCGCGCGCGCCCTCGTCCTTTCGCGCCGCACAGGCCGGATGCGCGAGACGCTCCCGGTGTTGCTCGGGACGCTCGTCTCCCAGACGGCGCTCAACCTGCTCGCGCTTGCGATCCTGGGCGCGATCATCGTCCTCTCCACGGACCTCTTCCACTCCGGGCAGAAGAAGCTCTTCGTGGCGAGCCTCGCGCCGCTCGCGCTGCTCGTCGCCCTCGTCGTGGCGCCGGCGTTGATGCGCGGGGGCGGATCGGGTCGGATCGCGCGCGCGCGGGAATCCGTTCGCAGGGCGCTGGTCCAGGTGCGAAGCGGGCTCAAGGTCTTTCGCGATCCGCGCCGCGGGCCGTTCGCGGGCGCGGCCCAGCTCGGGGCGTGGGGCGTGCAGCTCCTGTCCTGCTACGCGCTCTCGGTGGCGATGGGTCTCGAGGCGGCGGCCGGGATCGGGGCGTGCGCCGCGGTCCTGTTCGCGGTCAACGTGACCGCGGTCGTGCCGGCGACCCCGTCGAATATCGGCGTCTTCCAGCTCGCCGTGATCAGCGTCCTCCATGGCGGGTTCGGGGTGGGGGCCGCGGACGCCCTCGCCTACGGGGAGATCCTGCAGGCGATCGAGATCGCGACCGCGGTCGCGCTCGGGCTCCCCGCCCTGGTGCGGGAGGGAGTCACGTGGAGCGACATGAGGCTGCGCGCGCTCAGCGCCGCCCCGGTGCGCCTCTCGCCGCGATCGGGCAGTGGTGCGCCCTCGGGCGCCGCCTCCTAGGTAGTCTCACCCGCCCATGGCAGCGTCGAACATCTCAGGCTTCCCCAGGATCGGGCCCGCCCGCGAGCTCAAGTTCGCGACCGAGGGCCACTGGAGGGGCGAGGTCCCGGCCGAGGACCTGCTTGCCGCAGGGCGCGGGATCCGGCTCGAGAACTGGCGCTTCATGCAGGCCGCCGGGATCGACCTGATCCCGTCCAACGACTTCTCGCTCTACGACCACGTGCTCGATGCGATCTGCCTGGTCGGGGCGGTGCCCGAGCGCTACGGCCACGGATCGGGCCCGATCGATCTCGACACGTACTTCGCGATGGCGCGCGGCCGCCAGGAGGGCGGGGTGGACGTCACCGCGATGGAGATGACGAAGTGGTTCGACACGAACTACCACTACATCGTCCCCGAGCTCGGGCCGAGCACCGAGTTCTCGCTCTCGTCCGAGAAGCCGTTCGACGAGCACGCGGAGGCGATGGAGGAGCTCGGGATCGACACCGTGCCCGTGCTGGTCGGACCCGTCTCCCTGCTGCTGCTCGGCAAGTCGGCTGACGGGGTGGCCGAGGACTTCGACCGCCTCACCCTCCTGGAGCCGTTGATCGGCCTCTACGGCGAGGTCCTGGAGCGGCTCGCCGGCCAGGGCGCGACGTGGGTGCAGCTCGACGAGCCGTGCTTCGTCGAGGATCGCCCCGAGCACGAGCTCGGCGCGCTGCGGCTCGCCTACGAGGAGCTGGCGAAGGTCCAGGAGCGTACTCGGATCCTCGTCAAGACCTACTTCGACCACGCCGGCGACGCGTACGGGGTGCTGCGCGACCTTCCCGTCGAGGGCATCGGGCTCGACCTTCACCGCGGTCGCCACAACGTCGAGCTGATCGCGAACCAGGGCGGGCTCACCGACCAAACGCTGTTCGCGGGGATCGTCGACGGGCGCAACGTGTGGATCGCGGACCTCGAGCACAGCCTCGACCTGCTCGAGGGGCTGCGCGACCGGGCCGGCGAGCTTGTGGTCTCGAGCTCATGTTCGCTGCTGCACACGCCGATCGACCTCGACGCGGAGACCGGGCTGGACGACGAGCTGCGCTCGTGGATGGCGTTCGCGCGCCAGAAGGTGGGCGAGGTAACGACGCTCGCCCGCGGGCTCGGCGAAGGCAGGGAGGCGATCGCGGGCGAGCTCGACGCGAACGACCGCGCGCTCGAGGACCGCCGCAACTCGCACCGCACCCGGAATCCCTCGGTGCGGTCCCGTGTCGAGGCGCTGGGTGAGGGCGATGCGCGCCGCGAGAGCGCCTTCGACGTCCGTCGCGAGGCCCAGCGCGAGCACCTCGAGCTGCCGCTGTTCCCGACCACGACGATCGGCTCCTATCCGCAGACCGCCGAGATCCGCCAGGCGCGCGCGGCGCTCCGCACGGGCGAGATCGACGAGGCCGGATACGAGCAGCGGATGAAGGCGGAGATCGAGCGTGTGATCGGCTTCCAGGAGGAGGTGGGCCTCGACGTCCTCGTCCACGGCGAGCCGGAGCGCAACGACATGGTCCAGTACTTCGCCGAGCAGATGGACGGCTATGCGTTCACCGAGAACGCGTGGGTGCAGTCCTACGGCTCGCGCTACGTGCGCCCCCCGATCCTGTACGGCGACGTCGCCCGCCTCGACCCTATGACCGTCGAGTGGACGCTGTTCGCTCAGTCGCTGAGCGGGAAGCCGGTGAAGGGAATGCTCACCGGCCCGGTGACGATGCTCCAGTGGTCGTTCGTCCGCGACGATCAGCCGCGCTCGCAGAGCTGCGAGCAGCTCGCGCTCGCGATCCGCGACGAGGTCGCCGACCTTGAGCAGGCCGGGATCCGGGTGATCCAGGTCGACGAGCCCGCAATCCGCGAGGGGCTGCCGCTGCGGCGCGACCGCTGGGACGAGTACCTGCGGTGGGCCGTGTACTGCTTCCGGGTCGCGACCTCGCCGGTCCGGGACGAAACCCAGCTCCAGACCCACATGTGCTACTCGGACTTCGGGGACATCATGGGGCGGATCCAGGAGATGGACGCCGACGTGCTCCTGATAGAGGCGGCGCGCTCGCGGATGGAGCTGCTGCACGACTGGGAGCGCACCGGCTACGACAACGAGATCGGCCCGGGCGTGTACGACATCCACTCCCCGCGGGTTCCGCCCGCGGACGAGATGGTCGAGTTGCTGCGCGCCGCGGCAAAGGTGCTGCGCGCCGAGCAGCTGTGGGTCAATCCCGACTGCGGGCTGAAGACTCGCGGCTGGGACGAGGTCGACGCCAGCCTGCGCAACATGGTCCAGGCCGCGAAGCAGCTCCGCGAGGAGCTCGTCCCCGCGGGTTAGCTCCGCGCCGAGCGGGCTACCGCTTCTTCGCGCTCCAATCGCCCCCGGCCGAGCAGGGCGCTCCGCTGGGCGCCGTGGTCTCGCTCTCGAACGTGCCCTCGGCCCGCTTGCGCTTCAGCTTTCCCTTCAGCATGGTCGTACCGTCGCCGACGAACACCGCCTCGAACTTCCCCCTGTCGGTGGTCGGTGCCTGTCCGCCGGAGTTCTTGAGCTCGAATCTCGAGCCGTCGTCGCAGTCGACGATCACGGTGAAGGCGAACTTCTTCACGCCCAGCTGCTTCGCCTTGAAGCTGATCGCCTCCCCCTGCGACGTCGTCCCCTTGTACCTGCCGGTCTTGTAGGCGGCCGCGGCGACCGACACCGCGAGCAGAGTCAGCAGCGCCGCGACGCATCCGATCGCCGCGATCGTCCTCAAAGAGCTTCGCGTCATCAGTCCCCTGCCTCGAGTTCGGTTGCTCCGAGGTTAGCGGCGGCGCAGCGCGCGCAGCCGGTTGGCCAGCCCGCGGGCGTTGACGAAGCGCCCGAGCGCGCCGAGAACCCGACCCTTGACGCGCGAGTAGGGAAACCACATCGGCTCGGCCTTGCCGCGCGCGAACCGGGTGATCACAAGCGACTCGGTGCGGCAGAACTTGCGGATCCCACCCGGCCCCCAGCGTGCGCCGATCCCGGACTCCTTCCAGCCGCCCATCGGGACGTCGTAGGCGAGGGCGTTGACGAGCACGTCGTTGACGTTCGTGGCGCCGCTCTCCAGGCGGCGGGCCACCGCCTCTGCGTGCTCGCGCTCGCCGAACACCGCTGCCGATAGCCCGTAGCGCGAGTCGTTAGCGAGCCGCACTGCCTCGTCCTCGTCGCGCACCTTCATCACCGGGATCACCGGGCCGAACGTCTCTTCGCGCATGGTCTTCATCGAGTGGTCCACGTCGACCAGGATCGTGGGCTCGAAGTAGTCGCCGGCACCCTCGCGGCGCTTTCCGCCGCTCACGACCCGCGCTCCCCTGTCGACCGCGTCGCGAACGTGGTCCTCGACGATGTCGACCTGCGCCGGCGAGGTCATCGCCCCGACCTCGTGGGTGAAGGCGGGCCGGTCGGGGCCCTGGCGCAGACCGGAAACGCGCTCGGTGAGCGCGGCGAGGAAGCGGTCGTACACCGGCTCGGTGACGTAGACGCGCTCGGTCGACGTGCAGATCTGGCCCGAGTTTGCGAGCCCGCCCCACGCAGCGCCGTTTGCCGCCCGCTCCGGGTCGGCGTCGTCGAGCACGATCAGCGGGTCCTTGCCACCCAGCTCGAGGCTGACCGGGGTCAGGGTCTCCGCGGCGCGCGCCATCACCTTCTTCCCGGTCGCGACCGAGCCGGTGAATTGAATGAAGTCCACTTCGTCGACGACCGCGGCCCCGCACTCCCCGAGACCTGTGACGGCCTGGATCACCTCCGGGCCTCCGATCTCCTCCCTCCAGCCCCGGACCAGCTCGAGCAGCGACATCGGCGTGAACTCGGAGGGCTTGATGATCACCGCGCAGCCCGCCGCCAGGGCGGGGATCGCGTCCCCGATCGAGACAAACAGGGGGAAGTTCCAGGGGGAGATCACGCCGACCACCGGGAAGGGCCTGTAGACGACCTTCAGCGCCTTCGCCTTCATCAGCGGGTTGTGCGCGCTGACCTGCTCGTCGGCGAGGAAGCGCGCCGAGTTGGAGCCGTAGAAGTTGATCGCGTCCGCCAGGCTCGGCACCTCCAGCGCGGCGTCCTGGCGGACCTTGCCGGTCTCGGCCTCCATGATGTCGGCGATTCGCTCCCCGTTGGCGAGCATCCAATCCCGCCACCTGCCCAGCAGGACGTAGCGGCCCTTGTGGCCCAGCGCCTCCCAGGCCGGCTGCGTAGCGCGCCCCCGGGCGACCGCCTCGCGCACCTGCTCCGGCCCCTGCACCGGGACCGATGAGATCACCGAGCCGTCGGCCGGGTTGTGGACCTCGAAGGTCTCACCGGACGATCCCGCCGGCGAGCCCGCGCCATCGCCGTCGGCCTGCGGCCGCGCGCCGCTCTCGGTGGGCTTGGTGCCGCTTTCCATCCCGACCCGGTCACTCTACCCCGCGGAGGGATCGAGGAGCCGGGTCAGTCGGTCTGCGCGAGCCGGAACACACCGCCCGAGGTCGCCGAGGCGTAGTAGATGCGCCCCTCGGCATCCTCGCCGAAGGTGACGAGACCCGGCTCCGCGGGCACGCCCACCCGCCTGTCGTCGCGGGCCCCGCCGAGCTCCGGGACCAGGCTGCGGATCTCGCCGCTGCACAGGTCCCCGTACACGTAGCGATCCTCAAGGGCGGGAAGCTCGGGATCATCGACGACGTAGCCGCCGGTGATCGCGCAATTCGCGCCGCCGTGCCCGTACTCGGCGATCGGCCGGGTGTGCCTCTTCGGCGGCCGGCTGGCGTCGGAGGACTTGATGCGCACGGAGCCCTCGAACGCATCCCAGCCGAAGTTCGCGCCCCGGGCGCCGTCCACGGTGTCGTAGTCGATCTCCTCGCGGCGGTCCTGGCCGACGTCGCCGATCACGATCCGGTTGCCGTCGAAGGAGAAGCGCCACGGATTGCGCAGCCCGCGTGCGTAGATCTCGTTCTTCCCCTTGCGCTTGACGTAGGGGTTCGACTTGAGTACCCCGTGGCCCGGCCCGCCCTTCCGCGGGGTCGGGTCGATCCGCAGCAGCTTCCCCAGCAGGCTGCCCTTGCTCTGCGCGTTCTCGTCGGGATCGCCCGCGCCGCCGCCGTCCCCGGTGGCCATGTAGAGGTGCCCATCGGGCCCGAACTGGAGCTGGCCGCCGTTGTGGTTGGAGAACTTGCGGTGGCCGATCTGGATCACCTTGCGGCGCGCCCCCTTCTTCGCCCGCAGCGGATCTTCGGCGCTTCGCCGGTACTCCTCGACCCTGATGTTCCCCTGGCGGTCCGTGAAGTAGACGTACAGGCGACCCGACGTCTCGTAGTCCGGCGCGAAGGCGACCGAGAACAGGCCGCGCTCTCCGACGCAGCAGGAGACCCGGCGCTTGATGTTGAGGAAAGACCCCTTCAGCTTGCGGTCGTCGACGAGCACCTTGATCTTCCCGCGGCGCTCGACCACGAACACGGCGCCGTCGGCCCCCTCGGGACCGTGGACGTAGGTGGGGCTCTGGAAGCGCGCGATCTGCTTCGTCACGATCGCGCCTCCCGCCGCCGCCGGCACCGCAAGCCCCGCGAGGAGCGCGAGCGCCGCCGCGGCGATGGCGCGCCTCACTTCCGCTTCAGCCTCCAGACCTCACCCTCGAGGGAGGTGGCGTAGATCCGCTTGCGCACCCCCTCGCCGAACGATGTCGGCGAGGAGATCGCCTTGCCGAGCGGCCGGTCCTTGCGCGCCCCGCCGAGCCCGGGAACGAAGCTGCGGAGCTCACCGGCGCACAGGTCCGCGTACAGGTAGCGGCCGTACAGCGACTTCAGCTTGCGGTCGCGGACCACGTAGCCGCCGACCACCGCGCAGTTCGCCCCGCCGTTTTCGTACTCGTGGATCGGCGGCTGGTGCTGCGCCGGCGCCGGGGTCGTCTCATCGAAGCGACGGGTGCCCTCGAAGGCATTCCAGCCGAAGTTCGCTCCGCCGGCGCCGGAGAGCGTCTCGTGGTTGACCTCCTCCCACGACCCCTGCCCCACGTCCGCGATCGAGATCCGGTCCGTCTTCGCGTCGAACGAGAAGCGCCACGGGTTCCGCAGCCCGAGCGAGTAGATCTCGTCCAGCCCCGGAGTGGGGCCCGCGAACGGGTTGTCGGCGGGAATCCCGTACGCCCCCGCGTTGCCCGGCCGGGGATCGATCCGCAGCAGCTTGCCGAGCAGGCTGTCCGGGTTCTGGGCGTTCCCGAACGGATCGCCGCCGCCTCCGCCGTCGCCGGTGGCGATGTACAGGTACCCGTCGGGCCCGAACTGGAGCTGGCCGCCGTTGTGGTTGGAAAACGCGGGGTGGGCGAACTCGATCACGGTGCGCCGCGAGCCCGGGCCGGCCGTGGTCGCGCCGGTTGCCCGGAACTCGTCCACCCGGTTGACGTCGCCTCCGTTGCCCGTGTAGTAGACGTAGAAGAGCCCCGACCGCGCGTAGTCGGGCGCGAACGCCACCGACAGCTGCCCCTGCTCGCCGCAACACTCGACGAGGTTCTCGATGTCGAGGAACGGATGGCCCACCTCCTTGCGACCGCGCAGGACCCTGATCGTCCCCGGTTGCTCGACGACGAACAAGAGCCTCTTCGCCCCCGGCGCGTTGTCGATGTGAACCGGGGAGTCGAACTCGCCGAGCCTCTTCAGCGTCACCCCGCCGCGCCCGTCGCCGAGCCTCGGCTTCGCGGCGGCAGCGGATGGGATCGCGCCGACGAGCGCGAGCGCGACCGCCGCGGCCGGGATCAGGGCGAGTAGGGCAGTGGCCGTGACCCACGGCGCCGCGCCGCCGAAGCGCGAATGGCTGGCGGTTGGCTGAGCTGAAGAGGACATCCGAGCCGGACCCACCTTGGTTCGTGGAGCAGTAACACGTACGGACCGCCGAAGCTGCGAAAGCAGGTAACCCGCGTCGCTGAAGCATTTGGTGGCCGATCGCCCCCACAATGCTTCAACGGTTGCCCGGCGAGACGTTCGGTTAGGTCCTGCCTCCCTCCTTGCCCTACTTTGGCGCCAGGCGGTAGACCGGCCCGTTGAGCGAAGTGGCGTAGATCCGGCCCCGGTTGTCCTCGCCGAACGAGCTCAGCTGGGGGACCTCGAGCCCGAGCGGCCGATCGTCCTCGGCCTCCCGCCCCGGCCGCGCGGTGAAGCTGCGCAGCTCCCCGACGCAGAAGTCGCCGTACAGGTAGCGGCCGTAGAGCGAGCGCAGGCGCTCGTCCCGAACGACGTAGCCGCCGGTCACGGCACAGGCGTCGTCGAGCGGGTAGGTGAGCACCGGCGGGATCGCGCCCCGCGCCTCCTGGTCTTCGTTGAAGGGCTGGCTCCCCTCGAACGCCGACCAGCCGAAGTTCGCGCCCCGCCTCTCGCCGCGGGCCACCAGGTCGATCTCCTCGAGCGAAGCCTGTCCCACGTCGCCGATCGAGAGCGCCTCGTGGCGGCGGTCGAATGAGAACCGCCACGGGTTGCGGAGGCCGTAGGAGTAGATCTCCCCGCGGGCACCGGGGTCGTCGAGGAACGGGTTCGAGGACGGGATCCCGTACGGCCGGTCCCCGGCGGGTTCGGGGTCGATGCGGAGGATCTTGCCGAGCAGGGTGGAGAGGTCCTGGGCATTGCGCATCGGGTCCCCGGCGGAGCCGCCGTCGCCGGTGCCGACGTAGAGGAGATCGTCGGGGCCGAACAGCACCAGCCCGCCGTTGTGGTTGTCGAACGGCTGGTCGATCCGGAGCAGCTCGCGGCGGCTCGCGGGGTCGGCCCGGGACGGGTCGTCGGCGTCGCGCCGGAACTCCTGGATCCGGGTGTCGCCCTCGGTGTCGGTGAAGTTGACGTAGAGGCGGCCCGAGCTGGAGTAGTCGGGCGCGAAGGCGACCGACAGCAGTCCCTGCTCGCTCCCGGTCGAGACCTCGTCGCGGAGGTCGAGGAAGGGGTCGGTGACCGGTCTCCCGTCGTCGACGAGGATGATTCGCCCCTCCTTCTCGACCACGTAGAGGTCGTCGTCCTCGCCCGGCGGCTGGGCGACGTACAGCGGCTGCCGGAACTCGCCGATCCTCACGAGCCGAACGCCGCCCCGCCCGTCTCCGGCCGGGGGCCGGTCGCGTCCGGTCGCCGCGTCGCCAGGCGGTGCGGTCTCGGCCCGCGTGGTGGTGGTCGTGGTCTCGTCGTCATCGCCGCACCCCGCGGCGATCGCCAGCGCCGAGACCAGCAGCGCGATCAGGCCGGGAGCCGGCCCGCGCCGCCTAGTCCTGGATCTCGACCTTGCCCGCGTCGTTTACCGTCGCCTTCGGAGCCTTCGTGGCGATGGTGACGACGAACTTCCCACTCGGTGGGCCGTCCGCGGTCACCGCCTCCGCACTGCCGTGCAGGCCGGCGGCGATCTCGTAGTTGACCGTGTAGGTCCCGCCGCGCACCGGCGTCACGCGCCAAATCATCTCACGCGTGTCGCCGGGCTCGAGCGCGCCGAAGGCGTACGTGTTCGTCGCCGCGGTGTCGGCCGGCGAGGATCCGGGTGGCCGAGGCTCGCCGGCGAGGCGGGGGTACTTGTCCTCGAGGACCCAGACGGGGCGGTTGGGGTTCGCGAGGCCGGGCTGGTCGAGGCGGATCGAGAACGAGCCCTGAGCCCCGTCCTCGACGAAGATCGTCACCGCGAGGTCGGGAATCGTCTCCTCGCCGGTGTTCTCGACCTCTAGCCGCAGGTCGGTGGTCTCCGCGAGGCGCTGGCGGTTGGGGAACTTCGCCGTCGTGACCTCGATCGGGAAATCGGCCTCGGGCTCGTTCGCGTCCTGCCGCTCGCCGCCTCCGCCGCATGCGGCGAGCAACAGTGCGCCGATCCCCGCGGCGATTGTTGCTCCGGCCCTCCTCAAGCGTCGCCCTCGGGTGATTTTGCCTCTCTCCCCCAAGGCGCGGGGAACATACCACGGCGATCCCGGGCCCCCGCAGGGGTGTGCACGGTTGGGGGTGGCGGCGAGGAGGC
The DNA here is from genome assembly GCA_050697095.1 of Solirubrobacterales bacterium. Classification (GTDB taxonomy): domain Bacteria; phylum Actinomycetota; class Thermoleophilia; order Solirubrobacterales; family 70-9; genus DASPWW01. Next base: position 3,066 of record JBOGZH010000406.1, on the reverse strand, counting down.
CGATGAAATACCCTTCCGCTGCTGGTCCGGAAACGTCCGGCCGCGGAGGAGAACATGGTCAGAGGCTTCGCCGACAGGGCATTCCTGCCCGCCAAGTCGCTGTTCGAGCAGGTCGGGAACATGATGATCCTGACCGGCAAGACGATCGTCGCCACGGTGCGGCCCCCCTACCCCTACGGCGGGGAGTTCATCGGCCAGTTCCTGTTCGCGCTCCAGCTCACGTGGTTTCCGATGCTGATCTCCACGGTCGCCTTCGGGTTCGGCGCGCCGGGGCTTCAGGCCGCCAACTTCCTCTCCCTGTTCGGCGCCCTGGACCGCCTCGGGGGCTTCTTCGTCCTGGCCTCGATCCGCGAGTTCGCCCCCTTCGTCACCGCGGTGGTCGTCGCGGGGGTGGCGGGGACCGCGATCACCGCCGATCTGGGGGCGCGAAAGATCCGCGAGGAGCTCGACGCGCTCCAGGTCCTCGGCGTCGATCCGATCAAGAACCTCGTCGTCCCCCGCTTCCTCTCCCTGATGCTGATCACGGGCCTCTTGGACATCTACGCGCTGATGTTCGGGATCGCGGGGGGGATCGGGGCCGAGCTGCTCTACGGCCAGCCCCTGGGGGGGTTCTTCGCCACCCTGCTCACCAACGCCTCGACCACAGACCTGTGGGGCTCGGTCGTGAAGACGACCCTGTTCGGGGCGATCATCGCGATCGTGTCCTGCTACAAGGGGATGAACGCCTCCGGGGGGGCCGAGGGGGTCGGCAGGGCGGTGAACGAGTCGGTGGTGATCAGCTTCATCGGCGTGTTCGCGTTCAACTACGTGTTCACCCAGACATTGCTCGCGACGCATCCCGAGCTGCTGGTGATCAAGTGATGAATCATTTCCGCTCGAATCCTCCGCTCCCGCTCGCGAGCACTCACATCACCAGTCCTCTTGCTCGCTCGCTCCCGCCTCCGGTTCGAGCGGGTTTGGGGTTGATCTGATGCCGGGTTGGCTTGCTGTTCCCAGGGACTGGCTCGCCTCGCTGGGCGACATCGCGCGCTTCTGCGGCCGCGTGATGGGGCTTGTCTACTCGGGGCGGGTGTTCCAGTTCTTCGGCGAGGCGCTGCGCCAGGCGGGGATCCTGATCCTCGGCTCGACGATCGTGATCTGGGGGCTCGTGTTCATCCTGGGCCTCCAGTGCGGGATCGAGGGGGCGTACTTCAACCGCGCGGTCGGCGCGCCCGCCTACGCGGGCGTGTTCGCCGCGTGGTGCGATTTGCGCGAGGTGATCCCCTACGCCTTCGGCTACATGATGTCGGCCAAGGTCGGGACCGGGATCGTCGCCGAGCTGGGCGCGATGCGGATCTCCGACGAGATCGACGCGCTCGAGGTGATGGGGGTGCCGCCGATCACGTTCCTCGCGGCGACGCGGCTCCTGGCCGCGTGGCTGACGCTCCCGTTCATGTACCTGGCCGCGATCGGCGTCGGCTACATCGCCTCGTGGCTGGCGGTGGTCGAGCAGATCGGCGAGGTCTCCGAGGGCGGCTACTTCCTGATCTTCTGGATGTTCCAGAACCCGCCCGACCTCTTATTCAGCCTCATCAAGGCGATGGCGATGGCGACCGCGATCGTGCTGGTCGGCTGCTACTACGGCTACACCGCCTCCGGCGGTCCGGTGGGGGTCGGTACGGCGACCGCGAAGTCGATGGTGCTTAACATCGTCCTGGTTCACATCATCGGGATGATGGGAACCCTGATCTTCTGGGGCGCCAATCCAAGGGCGCCGATAGGCGGATAGCGCGAGGAGAGACTGTGCCTGAATCCGATGAGCGGAGAGCTGGGCCCGGGCCCGAGGAGCGGCATGAGGCCACCCCCGAGGGAATCGCGGCGGACGAGGGGGCGGACGCGTCGGCGGAGGCGGCGCCCTACGCGCCGGAGCGCGACGACGGCCCCGAGCCGGAGGACCGCGCGCACCTCGGACGCGTCGGGCGCGACTACCTGATCCCCGGTGTCGACCCGGACGATCCCGATCCCTACAAGTGGCACACGTCCCCGAAGCGCGATCACGGCGGCGAGGACGCGATCGAGGTCATCGACCTCGTGAAGCAGTTCGGCCGCATGCGGATCTTGAACGAGTGCAACCTCGGCCTCCCGGACAACCAGATCTCGATGGTGCTCGGCCCCTCGGGCACCGGAAAGAGCGTGCTGATCAAGCACATCGTCGGCCTCCTGTATCCGGATTCCGGCGACGTGCTCGTGCACGGCGAGTCGATCCCGAACATGACCGACGACGAGCTGTTCGAGGTGCGCAAGAAATTCGGGCTCCTGTTCCAGGACGGCGCCCTGTTCGGGTCGATGAACGTGTACGACAACACGGCCTTCCCGCTCCGCCAGCACACCGACAAGGGCGAGGAGGAGATCGGGGAGATCTGCAACCGGCGCCTGAAGGAGGTAGGGCTCGCGGACGCGATGTACAAGATGCCGAACGAGCTCTCGGGCGGGATGCGGAAGCGCGCCGGCTTCGCCCGCGCCCTCGTGCTCGATCCGGCGATCGTGATGTTCGACGAGCCCGATTCCGGCCTCGATCCCGTCCGCACGGCGCTTCTGTGCGAGCTGATCCGCGAGGTGCACGAGGAGAACGGCGGCTGCTACCTGGTGATCAGCCACGACCTCGGCACGGCCCGGCGCGTCGCCGACTTCCTCGCGGTGCTGTGGAAGGGCAAGATCGTGGAGAGCGGGCCGCAGGACGAGCTGTTCAACTCGGACAACGAGTTCGTCCGCCAGTTCCTCAACGCCGAGACGCGCGGCCCGCTCGCCATGGACTGAGGCGGCTGCAAAAGCTTCGCCTCTGCCGTTGTCCTCGCCGGATCGTCACGCACGTCTCGAGTGCGCTCGCTTCGCCGATCCGGCTGCGTCCTAGGCAGGCTCGCTTTTCGCCGCCTTAAGGTTTCGGCATGAGCGGGTTGTTTGCCACGGTCGTGGGGTGGGCGGTGCGGCGGCCGGTGCCGGTGGTCGTCGGCACGATGTTCCTGTGCCTGCTCGGTGTGGCGGGTGCGCTCCGCCTCGAGGCCGACGCGGGCACGGACACGCTCGTCG
>JBOGZH010000405.1:0-1621 GCA_050697095.1 Solirubrobacterales bacterium | reverse complement strand
CGTCGGCCGACATCTCGCGCATCCGCGCGACCCCGGCCTCCGCGTCGTCGCGGCTCGGGGCGACCTCGGTCGCCGTGGCCTGTCCCGCGCGCGCCATCTCACTCATCAGTCAACATATTGCCGTGCCCGCGTCCCGAGCATCGCGAGCGGCCTGGCTGACGATCATCGGCGTGTGCGCGATCGCCGTGATCCTGCTGGCGATCAACGGCTACACGGGCTACTCGATCACCGTCGCGGCGGTCGGCGGAGCGGCGGCCGTGAACCTGCTGTAGCGGCGCGTCCGCATCGCGCGTATCGATTCCGCCCCAGCCGCTACAGCCGCCCGTGCCGGAGCGGCTCCTCCTCCTCGTCGGGGGTGACCGAGCTCTCCGGCTCGACGTGGATCAGCACCTCGGAGTAGGGGATCGCGTCCTCGATCGCCCCGCGCAGCTTGTGGGCGACCTCGTGGGCGCGCTCCAGGGTCGTGCCGGATCGGAACTGGACGTGGAGGTCGATGTGGCGGTGCACGCCCGAGCGCCGCGCCCGGAGCTTGTGGTAGCCGGCGACCTCGGGCTCGCGAGCCTCGGCGATCGCGGTCTCGATCCGGTCCAGCTCTTCGGGCGGCGGCGCCTCGTCGACCAACACCCGCGAGGACCCGCTGAGGATCCGGATCCCGGCGACGACGATCGCCACCGCGATCAGCAGCGCCGTGATCGAGTCGAAGGCGATCACGCCGGTCACCTCGACGAGCATCAGGCCGACGAGCAGGCCGGCCGAGGTCATCGCGTCGGTCTGAAGGTGCGCGGCGTCCCCCTCCAGCGCCGGCGAGTGGAGCGCGTGCGCGCGCCGGAAGAGGAATGTCGAGACGGCGACGTTGGCGAGCGTGGAGAAGGCGGCGACCGCGATCCCGACCCAGAGCACGTCGATCTCGACCGGCGGGTCGACGAGTCGGCGGGTGGCCTCGAACACGATGATGCCCGCGCCGATCACGATCAGCATCCCCTCGATCACCGCCGCGAGGTTCTCCACCCGCTCGTGGCCATAGGGGTGGTCGGCGTCGGCGGGCTCGGCGGCCTTGCGCACCGAGACGAAGGCAACGACCGAGGCGATGAGATCGATCGAGGAGTGGACCGCCTCCGTGATCATCGCGATCGAGCCGGTGATCGCCCCGGCGGCGATCTTGATCGCGATCAGGATCGAGTTGGAGAGGATCGAGAGCCCTGCGGCGCCCGACTTGGACCGGATCACCTCGCGGGGCCGCGGGCGGCCGATCCGCATCATCCGCCCCCCCGCCCGGAGAGGATGTCGGCCAGCGCGCGCGCCGCGCGGCCGCGGTGGCTGATCGCGTGCTTCTCCGCGGCGCTCAGCTCGGCCATCGTGCGCCCGTCGTCAGGCCCGGTGTCGGTCGGGACGAAGGCGGGGTCGTAGCCGAACCCGCCGCTACCGCGGGGCTCGCTCGCGAGCGATCCATCGCAGCGCCCCTCGAACAGCTCCTCGTGACCCTCCTCGTCCACGTAGGCGAGCACGCACACGTACGCGAGCCCGCGGTCGGCGGCGCCGTCGAGCCTGCGCAGCAGCAGCTCCAGGTTCTCCTCGTCGCTTGCCTCGGGGCCCGCGAAGCGAGCCGAGCGCGTCCCCGGCG
>JBOGZH010000404.1:0-8912 GCA_050697095.1 Solirubrobacterales bacterium | reverse complement strand
CCTCTGGGCGTGGCTGGTCCCCACCCGCCGCTATGACGTCTACGCCGACCGCGTCGCCGCGGCCCAGGAGCAGCTCTCCGAGCAGCGCGCCTCGGAGCCCCTCACATCCCCGCGTCCCCGGGCGGGGTCGACCCCATCCGGCTGAAGATGATCTCGGGGATGCGGCAGTTGGGCGTCGTCGCCAGCAGGAAGCGAACCCCCTCGGCGATGTCCTCCGGCTGGATCATGTTCTGCTGCTCGACCGAGTCGCGCGCCCACTCCGTCATCGGCGTGTCGACCAGGCCGGGGCAGAACGCTGTCACCTGAACCCCGGCGCCGTCGACCTCCCGCTGAGTCGCCTGGCTGAACCCGACCACCCCCGCCTTCGTCGCCGAGTACACCGAGATCCAGCCCTGCCCCCACTTGCCCGCGACCGAGGCGGTGTTCACGACCAGCGCCTTCCCGTGCTCGCCGCCCGCATCCTTCAGCATCGCCAGCGCCTCCCGCGTCGCGATGATGTAAGAGCGCAGGTTCACCCCGATCTGCATGTCGAGGTACTTCGTCTCGATCGAGCCGATCTCCGTCCCGATCCCCACCCCCGCGTTGTTCACCAGCACGTCAAGACGCCCGTAGCGCTCCCGGTGGGAGTCGACGAGCGAGACGACCTCCTCCTCGTTGACCACGTTCGCGGGCACGCTGTTGACCTCGAGCCCGCCGTTTCGCAGGTCCTCCGCCGCCGCCTCGAGCTTCTCCGGGCGACGCGCCGATACCGTGAGCGCGTACCCGTCCTCGCCCAGCGCTCGCGTGATAGCGAGCCCGATCCCGCTCGATGCTCCCGTGATCAGCGCCGCTCGCTCGGCCAACAGTCGCTCCCTTCGGATCGCTTCCCGGCGCGGGGCACCCTATCGCGACGCGCGTGACCCCCCGGATCCTTAGCTCGCCTTAGAGCGCCTTATCTACGATATGCGGATGCTCGTTTCGAGCCCACCGCGCGTCGCGGCGGGTCTCCTCGCCGCCGGCGCGCTCGCGCTCACCGGCTGCGGAGGCTCGGACGACGACGTCGACTCCAGCCAGCCGGCCCCCGAGGCGGCCAGCTTCCCCGCCGCCGACGGCCGCTCCCTCGAGCAGGTTCTCTCCGAGGCCGACTCGGAGGGCCCCGTCATCTCCCCGGCCGGCCAGGTCTTCTACGAGGGCGAGAACCGCTACGCGTTCGGCGCCTTCACGACCGGCCGGGAGCAGATCGACGACGCCGAGGTCGCGCTCTACGTCGCGCAAGGGGCCAACGGCGAGGCCCAGGGACCCTTCCCGGCCCGCGTCGAGAGCCTCGAGACCGAGCCCCAGTTCGAGTCTCGGACGACAGCGGACGATCCGGACTCCGCCCGCACGGTGTACGTCGCGGACGTTCCCTTCGACGCGGACGGCGAATGGCGGATCGGCGCTCTCGTCCGGGACGGCGACGCCCTCCAGGCGTCACTCGTCGGGAGCGCCGTCGTCGGGCAGTTCGCCGACATCCCGCAGCTCGGCGACAAGGCCCCCTCCGTTCACACTCCGACCGCCGAGGAGGTGGGCGGCGATCTCTCGAGGATCGACACCCGGGTGCCGCCCGACACGATGCACGAGGAAGACCTCGCCGACGTGCTCGGCAAGGAGCCCGTCGTGCTCACGTTCGCCACGCCGGCGCTCTGCCAGAGCCGCGTGTGCGGGCCGACGGCCGACATCGCCGAACAGGTCAAGTCAGAGCATGGGGACGACGCCGCCTTCATCCACATGGAGATCTACAACGACAACTCGATCGACAAGGGCCTGCGCCCCCAGGTGCGGGCGTTCAACCTCCCGACCGAGCCGTGGGTGTTCGTGATCGACGAGAACGGCCGCGTGGCCGAGTCGATCGAGGGCGCCGCCAGCCCCGAGGCGCTCGAGCGCGCCGTCCAGCAGGTCACCGGCTAGCGCTACTGTCCGGCGATGCCCGGGCGAGTCACGAGTTCCCCTGGCTCGGGCGCCATCCGTTCCCGTCCTGCTTCGTATGCGGCCCGGGACGAGAGCACGACGACGGGCTCGACATCTTCGCCGGCCCGGTCGGCGCCGACGGGCTGTTCGCCAGCGCCTGAACCCCGGCGCGCGAATGGGCGGACGAGTCGGGACGGGTGAGGCCGGAGGTGGTCTGGGCCGCGCTCGACTGCACGTCCAGCGTTCCCGCGGCCGCCGCCGACGCGTCACCGACGGCGGTTGTGCTGGCCAGGCTCGAGTCCTCACTCGAGGCGCCGGTCGTCGCGGAGGAGCCGCACGTCGTCGCCTCGTGGGCGCTCGAGACCGACGGGCGCAAGCACCACGCCGCGTCGGCGATCCTCGACGGGGGCGCCCTCCTCGCCCGCGCCCGCGCGCTCTGGATCGAGGTGTCGGGCCGGTAGCGACACGAGCGATGTCCCCCGGCCGCGCGATACTGCGCGGGCGATCTCCCAGGAGAACGTCGACAAGACCCGCGAGTTCATAGCGGCCTACAACCGGCGCGACTTCGACGCCGCTGTCGAGTCCTTCGATCCCGAGATCGAGTGGGTGCTCCCGGCGCGCCAGAGGGCAGATTCTTGCCGCGGTCCGGACGAGGTCAAGCGCTTCTGGCAGGGGCTCGACGAGACGTTCGAGGAGCTGAGGTTGGAGCCGCAGGAGTTCCTCGATGCCGGTGACCACGTGGCGACCCGGCTTCGCTACTACGGGCGAGGGAAGGGAAGCGGGGCGGAGGTCGAGGAGGAGATGTACCACCAGGTCGCGACCTTCCAGGATGGAAGGATCGTGCGACTCGAGTACTTCGGCGACTGGGGCCAGGCCCTCGAAGCGGCCGGACTGCGCGGCTCGTCGTGACGGCGGTCTCAGACGTCGAGGTCGTCCATGCGCCCTAGGTGTCCTGGTTCCGGCGTTGCGGGAAATTCAACCGTCGTATCGCGGCTCCCTCGGGTGTACGGTTGAGAGGTTGACGGAACCGCTGCAACCGCCGTTCGGCTCGCGGGAAGAACGGATCGCCCACAACGAGGCATGGTCTCGCCGCCTCAACGAGTGCAAGGCCGAGTGGATGAACGACGGCCAGCTCGAGGCCGGCTTCCGGTGCGAGTGCGCGGAGCCCGACTGCGGCATTCGACTTCGACTCTCGGGCGCCGAGTGGAAGAAGGTCCGCTCGCAGCCGAACCGGTTCGCGGTCGCGCCGGGGCACGTCTCCGCGGATGTCGAGACCACCGTCGAGGAGCACCCTCACTTCTGGATCGTCGACAAGCTCGGCGAGGCGGGGAGGGCCGCCGAGAAGCTGGCCTGACCCCGCCGCACCGCCCCCGGTCGGTCGCCCGCGACAGCGATAATCGAGCAAACGGGCCGGTAGCTCAGCTGGTCAGAGCAGCGGACTCATAATCCGTTGGTCGGAGGTTCGAGTCCTCCCCGGCCCATAAGAAGCCCCCGCTAATCGATGGGTTTCGCCTGTCACCTCCGAGCCGCGAGACCGACCGTGTCCCAAATGTGTCCCGAACCGACGGCGTCGAAGGCTCATGCGACAATCTCCCTGTGACCAAGTCTGAGCTCCACAAGCTCATCGACGAGCTGCCCGACGCCGCGGTGGACGGCGCCGGAGTGCTCCTCCGCGGGATCATCCACGGACCGATCGACCCCGGGCAGGCGTGGTTCTGGACGCCCGAGTGGCAGCAGGGCGAACGCGAAGCGGAAGCACAGCTCGCGGCGGGCGAGAGCACCGTCTACGAGAGCACCGACGACTTCATCTCTCATCTCGAGAGCACCCCGCCTGCGGACTCTGCGTAAGGGGTGCCAACCCACGAGGAGCTGCCGCGCTTTCTCCGCGACTGGAGTGGGCTGCGGTCAGACCAGCGCAGGGCGTTCCAGATCCGGAAGCTCGACGAGCTGGTCTGAGCGCACGAGACGAACCGACGTGATCGTTCTGGCGGGCTGTCCAGTTAGCCCTGGGCGGCGGCGAAGATCAGGCAGGCCACGACCAGCAGGCCCGCGATCAGCCATACCAGCCGCGTCATCTGGACGTGTCGCACCCGAGAGCCCTCGCTCAAACCATGTCGAAGCGCTCGGTGTGGACGCGCTCGGCCGGCACGCCCAGTTCGACCAGCGCCGTCTCCGCTGCGTCCATCATGGGCCCGGGCCCGCAGATGAAGAATTGAAAGCGGCGGTAGCCGCGAGGGAGGTGGCGAGAGAGCAGCTCGGCCGTCACGTAGCCGGTCTCTCCGGTCCAGTCCGCAGGCGGCCGCTCGAGCACGTGCACCACTGTCAGGTTCATGCGGCTCTCGAGCCGGTCGAGTTCGTCGCGAAAGGCCACGCCCTCCCAGTCACCGTTGGCGTAGAAGAGGACGGCCGGCCGGACGTCCTCACGGTCCGCCATCGTGCGCAGCATGCTGAGCAGGCCCGCGATCCCTACGCCGCCGGCGATGAGGCCGAAGCCGGGTCCCTCGTCCTGATCGATGGAGAAGACGCCGTGCGGGCCGTCCACGTAGACGGTCGTGCCGGGGTCAAGCTCGTGCACGCGGGAGGAAAGGTCGCCGAGCGCCTTGACTGCGATCTCGGCCTCGTCGCGTTCGGCGCTTGAGGAGAACGAGAACGGGTGGAGGGTGAGCGAGAAGGGTGAGCGGCCGAAGGCAAACCACGCGAACTGGCCCGGGTCGAACCGAAACCCGGCGCCGCCCGGCGGGCTCAATCCCAGCGTCGTCGTCTGGCCGCGCTCGACCCCCACCCGCTCGAGGCGCCAGGGGCGCTCGCGCATGCGGCGCGGCTTGACCAGGCGCACCCATACGAGCAGGGCCACGAAGGCAGCCGACATGAGCCCCCACAGGGCCTGCTTCCAGACCGTGCTCACGTACTCGTCGACGAAGTACACGTGCCCGAGCGCGCCTACCACCGCGACCACGGCCAGCGCCGTGTGGGCGGCGTGCCACCACTCGTAGGAGAGGCGGAGCCGCAGCCGCCAGACCGAGGTGACGACGAGCGCGATCAGGGCGAGCGCGGCGGCCATGCCGAACCACACCAGAGCAGGTGCCGAGATCGCGTTGATGAAGGTGAGCGATTCCCACCTCGCCGAGATGGCGACGTGGACGAGCACGAAGGCCAGCCCGACGTAGCCGATCTGGCGGTGGAACTGCAGCAGCGCGTCCTGGCCGAAGGGCGAGGCGACGGGCTTGAACCGGGCCACGAGCGCGAACTCGAGCCCCATCATCGCGAGCCCGACGAAGCCCAGCGCGACCGAGAAGTTCGTCCAGAAATCATGGTCGGGCCCGTTCGCGCCGATGGCCGCGAACACGAGCGGCGCCACGACCACGCCGAGATAGGCCATGACCCAGAACACCGCGCGGACCGCGAGCGTCATGCGCGCTGGTCTCCGACCCAGCCGAGCACCAGTTTCACGGCGCCATATTCGCACCGCGCGCCCGAATCAGGACGTGCACCCCGCGGTGATCGGGCGGGGCTCGCCTGTACTGCGGCCGCCCGGCCTCCGCGCCCCAGGGACCGATGAGCACATCCACCAGAGTCAGCCGGCGAGTCGCGGTGATCCAGGTCGTCTCGAGGGCGCGTGCGGCGGGCACAGCGGTCGACGCCGTCACTCGGTGCCACCCGCGCCGAACTCTCGCAGTCCGACTGGACGTACGCGAGCCCCAGCGGCGACCTGTTCCAGGAGCGACAAAGACCAGTACCTGACCAGCTGGGTCAGGGCGTGACGCGCGGCGGGGCGAGCCAACGTCGAAGCCTCCATCGATCTCCCCCTTTCGATGTTCGCTGATGGCGCGATTATCCCGCGCATGCTCCCGAGCCCGAAGGAGCTGCTCGTTGCGGCGGTGCGGGCGGTCAGGCGCATGCTGCGCGAGCACTTCACCGGCACGGCCGCCGAGCTCGCGTACTACGGGTTACTCTCCGCCGTACCCTCCATCGCGGCGTTCGTCGGCATCGTTGGGCTGCTCGGGTCCGACCCGGGAACCACCGAGGCGATCACCGAGGTCGTTCGGGAGGGAGCGTCAACGGAGGCCGGAGAGGCCGCGCGGGAGGCCGCCCGTCGGGTCGTCGAAGACGACGGAGGGGCGGGTGTCGCCCTCGGCGTCGGCGTAGTAACCACGCTCTGGGTCGCGTCGATCTATCTCGCCGCCTTCCGGCGGGCCGCCTATCGCCTGCACGGCGCTGATCCCGGGCCGGCCTGGCGCGCGCGCCTCGAAGCCGCCGGGCTGTCGGAGTAGGCGATGTCGCGTCCGGCTCGCTCCATCTCGCCTCGGGTGGCATTTGGCCGCACGGTCACCGCCAGCCCGGTCACCGCCAGCCCGTCACCTCGATCGTGCCGTCCATCCGCCTCGGGTGCAGCGTGCAGTGGTAGCGGTACTCGGGCGAGGGGATGGCGCCGCCGCGGACGCGCAGGGTATTCGGCTTCACGTTGAGCTCGTAGTCCTCGCCGGGTCGGATTCTGCCCGAGAAGAACCCCTCGCCCCTCACAGTGTGGGCGGTCTCGCCGGTATTGATCCACCTCACGGTGGCGCCGGGCGCAGCGATGACGTGCTCGGGTCGGAACCCGAAGTCGAACGCCTCGATCCGATCGTGGGTCGGCGCTCGGGCCGGGGGGTTCAGTGCTCCGCCGCATGCGGTGAGACCGACTCCGGCGACTGCGGAGACTGCGAGAACGAGAAGCATCTTCGTGAGCCTCAAGAGCTCTCTCCACGAGCTTTGGTCGGCTCCGTACCGACTTGGTGCGAATCATTACGCGGTGGCCGCCCACGTGGATCATCCCGGCGGGCTCGCGTCAGCCGGCGTCAATCCCGCGATACTGACCGGGCGATGTCTCAGGAGAACGTGGAGATCGCCCGGCGCGGGTACGAGCACTTCATCGAGAATCAGGACGTTCCCGCCAGTCGCTCCTAGGCACTCCCGGCTACAAAGCTCCGGTCCGCTCGACCGAGCTTCCGCTCGTTGAACGAGCCGAAGATACCCCTAAGTCGTTCTGGCTGGCGCGCGCGACCGCAGCCCTCGCCGGTCCGAAAAACCGCGGACGGGGGGGTCACCCCCCACCGCGTCTGCACCGGTCCTGAACGCGTCCGCGCTTTCGCGGGTCCTACCCTCCCCGGTTCTCCGCAGGAGCGATAGGCTCGCCCGGGATCGATCGGAAGGGAGCGACGAGCATGCACGCAGTCATAGTCAGCGTCACGATTAATGACGCCGAGAAGGCAACGACGTTTCTGCGCGACGAAATCGTGCCCCGCGTAAAGCAGGCACCCGGTTTCGTGGCTGGCTACTGGGCCAGGCTTGAGGGCGGTGACAAGGGCAGGGGCACCATCGTTTTCGAGTCGGAGGACGCGGCTCGCGCTGTCGCGGGCCAGATCACCCAGGACCCCGGGCAGGCTGTCACCCTCGACAGCGTCGACGTGGGAGAGGTCGTCGAAAGCGCCTGACGCCGGTCCGCTGCGAGACCGGGTGGGGAGTCGCACCCCACCCCTGCGCGGGATACTGCGCGGGCGATGTCGCAGGAGAACGTCGAAGCCTTCAAGCGCGGTGTTGACGCCTACAACCGTCGCGATATCGACCCGTTGCTGGAGACATCGCACCCCGAGGCCGAGTGGTATCCCTTTACGGCCCAGGTCGAGGGCGACGAGGCCTACCACGGTCACGAGGGCCTCAGGCAGTGGTGGGCAAACCTGGACGCCACCTTCGAGGGAGTTTGAGGCGAGTGTTGAGGAGGTTCGAGACCTCGACGACGCCGTCCTCGCGCTCGGCCACCTTCGCGCCCGGTTCAGGAGCGGCGTCACCCTGGATACGGAGATCGGCTGGCTCACCCGATACCGCGATGGTCTCGCCGTGTGGGGGCGCGCATACCAAAGCCACGCCGCAGCCCTCGAAGCCGCCGCGCATGCGGAGTAGGCGATGTCGGAGGAGAACGTCGAGGCGATTTGGCTTGACACCGCACGGCGCGCTATCGAGGCTTGGAATCGAGACGACCTCGATGCCTTTCTCGAGGAGTGGCACCCGGACTGCGAATGGCGTCCCGCGTTTCCGCGGAGCCTTGAAGGAGTCGGCACCGTCTATCGCAGCCGAGACGGCATTGCACGAGCCTGGCACGGCGTCCGGGCGGTCTGGGAGGAGTATCGGCTCATGCCCGAGGACGCGCAGGTCGTCGGCGAGCGGCTCGTGGTGGTCGGCCACGTCGTCGCACGCGGGAGGGAGAGCGGTCTCGAACTGGACTCGGGGTGGAGCGGACTCGCCACCTATCGCGACGAACTGACACTCAGCGCGTGGGACTGGCTCGACCGAGACGAAGCCCTGAAAGCCGCCGGGCTGCGGGAGTAGGCGCTCTCACGTCAAGCCCGCCTCGCGGCCGAACTCTCGGTGCAGAGCGATGAGATCGTTGAGAGACACCCCGCGTACGCGGCCGGTGAGCCTACGTGACGCTAGATGATGAGCTGTGCATCAACGAGTGGCGCGACCCTGGACTCCTGGTCAACTTCGCCAACTTCGGTGGCGCTGATCTCTGCGCAAAGGAGGGCGGGGTCGGCAGCATTGAACTCGCGGGAACGCTCGCGGAGCCAGCGGGCTGGGAGACGGATGAGGGGGTTAGCGTAGGCATGACCGCTGACGAGCTGCGAGAGATCTACCCTGACGCCACACAGAAGTCATTCCCAGGGCTTCGCGACGCGACCGTCCTAATCGAGGGTCCGATGGTCATCGGGGAAGCCGGGACGTATCCAGTACTCAGCGCGCGAGTCGAGGGCGAGCGGGTTACCGAGCTGCGACTATCGGTAGGCGCTGCTGGCGACTGACATGAGGATCGGGTGGACGCCCGACATTGACGCAGGAGGCGAAACGCGGCATACGCCGCGTCGCGGAAAGCGGGACCCGGCCGCCCCGCCTGATGAAGCCACCGGGGAAAGGAAGGGAGGGTTCGTAGATGAGGAGAACCATCATCACGATCC
>JBOGZH010000403.1:0-10085 GCA_050697095.1 Solirubrobacterales bacterium | reverse complement strand
AGGCGCGCAGGATCGAGCCCGGGGTGATGCTCGACCCCTTGCAACGGGAGTCACGAGCAACGTAGAACATCGGGCGGCTTCGCCGCACACGGGGGGCTTCGCCCCCCTCGGCGCCGCGTCCGGCGGCGCCTCCCCCCGGGGCGGCGGGTCGGGCGTGATCGCGTCGCCCTCCGGGGCCCCGCCGGCGATCGCGGGCAGGCCCTCGCCCGCCGTGGGCTCGGCCGCGGGGCGCATCCACACCGCCGCGAGGACGCGGAGGTAGTAGGCGAGCGAGATCATCGTCCCGACCACGATCGCCACGCCGAGCCAGGTGTAGTCGCCCTCGACCGACGCCTCGATCAGAAAGAGCTTGCCGATGAACCCGGCGGTGCCCGGGAGCCCCGCGAGGGCGAGCATCGAGATCGTCAGCGGCCAGGCGAGCGCGGGGCGCATGGCGCCCAGTCCCGCGACGGCGCGGATGTCGTCGCCGAACGGCGTCTCGCGCTCGCGCACCGCGATCACCGCGAACGCGGGAAGGTTCATCAGCGTGTACGCCGCGAGGTAGAAGACGAGCGCCTCGACTCCCGTCACCGAGGCGACGACGAGTCCGGTGAGGATGTAGCCCGCCTGGGCGATCCCCGAGTAGCCGAGCAGGCGCTTGAGCGAGTCCTGGCCCAGGGCGCCGATGTTGCCGACCAGCATCGACACGGCCGCGAGGGCGGCGAGCGCCGGCTGCCACTCGTCCACCGACGGACCGAGCGCGACCTCGAAGAAGCGCACGAAGACGCAGAACGCCGCCGCCTTCGTCGCCACGGACATGAACGCGGTCACGGGGGTCGGGGCGCCCTCGTAGACGTCGGGCGTCCACTGGTGGAAGGGGGCGAGCGAGACCTTGAAAGCGAGCCCGGTCGCGGCGAGCCCGATCCCGATAAGGACCAGCGGGTCGTCCGCGAGCCCGTCCCCGATCCCCTCGCTGATCGCGGTGAAGTCGGTCGAGCCCGACGCGCCGTAGATGAACGCGAGCCCGTAGAGCAGCGTCGCCGAGCCGACCGAGCCGACGATCAGGTACTTGAGCCCCGACTCGAGCGACTCCGGGCGGCGAAGCGAGGACCCGCAGAGCACGTACAGCGGCACGGAGAGCAGCTCGAGGGCGACGAACAGCGCGATCAGGTTCTGCGCCTGGGCGAGCAGGACCATCCCGAGCGTCGAGCAGAGGAGCAGCGCCTGGAAGTCGCCGTGGCGATCCTCGGCGGCCGGCTCGCGGAGCGTGAGCGGGACCACGAACGCCGCCGCCGTGACCGCGATCAGCGAGATCGCGATCGCGAGGTCGTCGAGCCGCAGCGCACCGGCGACTAGGTCCTTGGCCTCGCCCCACTGCCAGATCAGAAGCCCGGCGGTCGTCGCCAGCACCACGATCGACAGGCCGCTGACCACCCAGCGCTGCCTTGTATCGGTGAACACCGCCGCGAGCACGACGACGCACAGCCCCGCCGTGAGCGCGATCACGGGCGAGAGCCCGGCGTAGTCGATGTGCGGCGCCTCGAAGGTCACTTGATCGCCACGACCTCCGGATTGAGAGCCTGCTCCACCGACGGCTCAGCCCGATCGAGGATCACCCCGGGGTGCAGTGCGAGCGCGACGATGCACGCGACCAGGGGCACGAGCACGAAGCCGTCGCCGATAGAGATCTCCCGCGACTCCACGCCGTCGGGCAGCCGGTTGTGCATCGTGCGCTGGTAGAGGCGGATCGCGTAAAAGGCCGCGAGCGCGACGCCGATCGACGCGATAAGCGCGAAGACGAGCTTCGACTGGAAGGTGCCGATCAGGATGTAGAACTCGCCGACGAAGTTCGCCGAGCCCGGCATCGCGAGCGTCGCCAGGGTGACGATCAGGAACATCGCGGCGAGGATCGGCGCCCGCAGCGCGAGCCCCCCCATCTCGCGCAGGTCCTCGGTCCCCGCCCGGGCGGCGAGGATCCCGATGATCAGGAACGTCGGTGCGACGACGAGCCCGTGGTTGACCATCTGCAGCACGGCGCCGTCGGCCCCGTCGGGGCGCAGGGCGAAGATCCCCAAGGTGATGAAGCCGAGCTGGGAGAGCGAGGAGAACCCGGCGACGAGGCGGACGTTCGTCTGCGTGAACGCCATCACCCCTCCGTAGATGATGCTCGCGAGGGCGATCACCATCACGACCTCCTGGAACTGGAGCGTCGCGTCGGGATAGGTCGGGAGCACGATCCGCAGGAACCCGTACGCGCCGACCTTCGACAGCACTCCCGAGAGCACGGCGACGACCGCGATCGGCGCGGCGCGGTACGCGTCCGGCATCCACCCGTGGACGAGGAAGGCCGGCATCTTGACCAGGAACGCGGCGGCGAAGAACCAGAAGATCCAGTCCTGGCTTCCCTCTCCGAGCACGTTCGACTGCAGGTTGGCGAGCGAGAAGCTCAGCTCTCCGGTCTGGTCGGAGACGAGGATCGCGGTCGCGATCGCCGCGACGAGCATCAGCAGCGAGCCGACCAGCGTGTACACGACCATCTTGATCGTCGCCGCGATCCGGTCGCGGCCTCCCCACGCCCCGATCAGGAAGTAGAACGGGATCAGCATGAGGTCGAAGAAGAGGACGAACAGGAAGAGGTCCTGCGCGAGGAAGGCGCCCAGCGTCGCCGTCTCCGCGAGGCCGAGCATGAAGAAGTAGGTGCGCGCGCGGTCCGGCGGGTGAAAGGTGGAGTAGAGGGTCGCGGCGCTCCACAGCAGCGCAGTGAGGACGACGAGGAAGATGCTGATCCCGTCGACCCCGAGCTGGTAGCGGACCCCGAGGTCGGGGATCCAGCTCTCGTCCACCGGATGCTGGAGGCCCGCGGAGTCGGGATCGAAGCCGGCGACGAGGATGATCGCCAGCACGAGCGTCGCGAGCGCTCCGGCCACGGGGACGGCGCGCACCGTCCGGTGCGGCACGGCGAAGCACAGCAGCCCGACCGCGAGCGGAAGCCAAAGAAGGGCCTGGATCACCTCGGTCTCCTCATGCGCTCGCGATCAGGAAGTAGAGGCCGAGCGCGGCGAAGCCGCCGATCAGGAGCGCCGCGTAGGAGCGCACGAACCCGGACTGGGCGCCGCGGACCACGAGCCCGACGCTTCGCACCACGCCGACCGTGCCGTTGACGAGCCCCTGGACCACGACCCGCTCGAAGACCGCGTTCGCGAACCGCCCCACGGCGATCACCGGCCGGTAGACGAGCGCGTCCTGCGCCTCGTCGAAGTACCACTTGTGGAGCAGGAAGCCGTGGAGGCGGCGCGCGTGCTCGATCAGCCGCGCCGGCGCCTCCGGGTTCGCGACATAGAGGTAGTAGGCGATCGCGATCCCGATCAGCGAGACCACCCCGCCGACGCCGAGCCCGATCCACTCGGCCGAGGTGGCCGGGTGGACGTCCTCGAACAGCGCCGAGTTCTCGAACGTGGGGGTGAGGAACGCGTCGATCACGTCGTCCACCCCCGGCACCTGGATGTAGCCGCCGACCAGCGCGAGCACTCCGAGCACCGACATCGCCGCGGCCATCGGCCGCACCCGCTCGGCGATCCAGTGCTCGCCGGGGAAGCCGACGTCGGTGTCCTCCTTCTCGCCCGTCGCCGGGTTCACGGGCTCGGCGTGGTAGGGCTCGCCGCCCTCCAGGGAGCGCGCCTCATTGCACGGCTCGCCGAAGAAGACGCGGAACACGATCCGGAAGGAGTAGATCGCGGTCAGCAGCGCCCCCAGGTAGCCGCCCACGACGATGATCCAGAAGTACCCGCCGCGCGCCTCCGCGAAGCCGAGGATCTCGTCCTTGGAGAAGAACCCCGATGTGCCCGGAAACGCGGCGAGGGCGAGCGCGCCGATCGTCATCAACGCGAACGTGAGCGGGAGCGCGCGCCGAAAGCCCCGCATCCGGTCCATGTCCTGGATCCCGGCCATCGCGGAGATCACCGAGCCGGCGCCCATGAACAGGAGCGCCTTGAAGAACGCGTGGCTCATCAGGTGGAACATCCCCGCCGCGTAGGCGCCGATCGAGACCGCGACGATCATGTACCCGATCTGGCTGATCGTCGAGTAGGCGATCACCCGCTTCAGGTCCGTGACGGTGAGGGCCACCGTGGCGGCGAAGAGAAGCGTCGCCAGGCCGATGAAGGCCGAGATGTCGGCGGCGGTCGGCGCGAGCTCGAACAGCGGATGGGTGCGCGCGATCAGGTACACGCCCGCGGTGACCATCGTCGCGGCGTGGATCAAGGCGGAGACCGGGGTCGGGCCCTCCATCGCGTCGGGGAGCCAGGTGTGGAGGGGGAGCTGGGCCGACTTCGCGAACGCGCCGACCAGGATCAGGAGGCAGATCAGCACCAGCGTGCCCTCGTTGACCGAGAACGACTCGGGCGCCGCGTCGAAGATCGCGATGAAGTCGAACGTCCCCAGCTCGCGGAAGATGAACAACGCCGCCAGCACGAGGCCGACGTCGCCGATCACGTTGATCACGAACGCCTTCATCCCCGCCGTCGTCGCCGTGTGGCGCCGGTACCAGAAGCTGATCAGCGCGTAGGAGGCGAAGCCGACGAACGCCCAGCCGACGATCAGGAGCACGAAGTTGCCGGCGAGGACCAGCAGCAGCATCGAGAAGACGAAGAAGTTGAGGTAGCTGAAGTAGCGCGAGTAGCCCCGGTCGGTCCACAGGTAGCCGACCGAGTAGAGGTGGATCAGCGCCGAGACGCCGGTCACTACCAATGTCATGAAGACGGACAGCGGATCGACCAGGATCCCCATCTCGATGTCGAGCCCCGCCGCGGAGGCGTACTCGTACAGCGACGAGGTCAGCTCGCGTCCGTCCTCGGGGCGGTCGAGGAGCATGACCAGCGCCCCGACCGCCGACAGGAACGAGGCGAAGATCGCCCCCGTGCCGATCCAGCCCGCGAGCCGCCCCGGCCACGCCCGCCACCCGAGCGCGATCACGATGCTCCCGGCGAGCGGGAAGGCGAGCACCAGCCAGCCGTAGGTGGTGGGGCTCATCTATCCGCGCAGCCCGCGCAGGTCGTCCACGTTGAGCGGCAGGCGGCGCCGGTACATAGCGACGATCAATCCGAGCCCGACGACCACCTCGCAGGCGGCGACGACCATCACGACGAGCGCGAAGATCTGCCCGTCCTCGTTCCCGGTGCTGCGGCTGAAGGCGACCAGGGCGAGGTTGCCGGCGTTCAGCATCAGCTCGAGGCAGAGGAGGATCACCAGCGGGCTCCGGCGGATCAGCACTCCGGATACGCCTATGGCGAAAAGGAGCGCCGAGAGGACGAGGTACCACTCAACCGCCATCTGCGGCCTCCCTGCGGCGCCCCGCGAGCACGACGGCGCCGACCGCCGCGATGAGGAGGAGCAGCGAGGCGGCCTCGAAGGCGATCAGGAAGCGCTCCAGGAACAGCTCGCCGATCGAGGCGGGGGTGCCGAACTCGGCGTCGACGGTCGGCCCCTCGGTGCCGAGCGCGGTCAGCGCGGTGCCGAGGATCGCGATCGAGAGCTCCACGAACAGCGCGCCCGCGAGCACCGGGGCGACCAAGCGCTGGCCCGGGATCGGCTCCCACAGCGGCTCCTCGACGCCGCCGACGTAGGCGGCGACGAACACGTACAGGACCATCACCGCGCCCGCGTAGACGACGATCTGCACCGCGGCGACGAACTGCGCGTAGAGCAATAGGAACAGCCCCGCGAGCGAGACGAGGTGCGCGACGAGCGCGAGCACGCAGTAGAAGGGATTGCGCAACGCGATCACGGCGATCGCACCGCCGAGCGCCCCGAGCGCCCCCGCAAAGAACGCGACCTCTACCAACTACTCGCCCTCCGAGCGAAGCGGCGCCTTCTCGATCGGCTCCGCGAGCAGCATCTCCTTCGTGAAGATGAGGTCGGAGCGGTTGTAGTCCGACATCTCGTACTCATGGCCCATCGTGATCGCGTCGAAGGGGCACGCCACCTCGCAGTAGCCGCAGAAGATGCAGCGGCTGAGGTTGATCTCGTACACCTCGGCGTAGCGCTCGCCGGCCGAGACGCGGTGGTCGGGGTCGTTCTCGGCCGCGACGACCCGGATGCAGTCGGCGGGGCACGCCGCGGCGCACAGTGAGCACCCGACGCACTTCTCGAGTCCCGTGTCCTCGAAGCGGTGCAGCTTGTGGCGGCCGCGGAAGCGCGGGTAGACGGGCGTCTTGTGCTCCGGGTACTGGATCGTCACCGGCCCCTCGACGAGGCGCCCGAACACCGTCTTCAGCCCCCGCAGCGTCTCGCCGAACGCGCGGTACGCGCCGGCCGCGCCCCCCGGCTCGGGCCCCCGCTGGACCGAGATCACATCGGCCGAGTCGAGGTAGGGGAACTGCTCCCAGTCGGTCTTGTCGATGTTGAGCTTCGCCTCCATCTAAAGCACCACCACCAACACCGCCGTCACCAACACGTTCAGCGTCGCGAGCGGCAGCAGGACCTTCCACCCCAGCGACATCAGCTGGTCGTAGCGCAGCCGCGGGAGCGTCGCCCGGACCCAGATGAAGACGAAGATCAGGGCGAGGATCTTGACCAGCATCCAGATCGGGTCCAGCCATCCGGGGCCGGGCCCGTGCCACCCGCCGAGGAAGAACGCCGACGCCACCCCCGCGACGACGATCATCTCGATGTACTCGGCGAGCAGGTAGGAGCCGAAGCGCATTCCCCCGTACTCGGTGCTGTAGCCGGCGACCAGCTCCGCGTCCGCCTCGGGGAGGTCGAAGGGGGAGCGGTTGGTCTCCGCGAGCCCCGCGACCATGAAGATCAGGAAGGCGACGATCTGGGGGATGACGTACCAGATCGTGTCCTGTGCCTCGACGATGCTGACGAGCGAGAGCGAGCCCGCCATCAGGACAACGCCGAGCAGCGCGAGCCCCATCGAGACCTCGTAGGAGATCAGCTGCGCGGCGGAGCGCATCGCGCCGAGGAAGCTGTACTTCGACCCCGAGGCCCAGCCGCCCAGCAGCAGCCCGTAGAAGGCGATCGAGCTGAAGGCGAAGAAGTAGAGGATCCCGATCGGGACGTCGATCCCGTAGAAGCCGACACCGTCCTTGACATTCCCGAAGGGGATGATCGCGAGAGTGGCGACCCCGGAGATGATCACCAGCGGGGGCGCGATCGCCCACAGCAGGGGGACCGAGTTGTTCGGGCGGTAGAACTCCTTCGAGATCAGCTTCCCTACGTCGGCGAGCGGCTGAAGGATCCCGACCGGCCCCACCCGGTTCGGCCCGTAGCGCCCCTGGAAGCGGCCGATCAGCTTGCGCTCGACGACGGTCAGGACGGGCACGATGAGGAAGATCGCGACGAAGATCACCACCGACTTGACGACCAGGATCCAGGTCGCCTCGACGAAGCCGGTATCCGCGATCGGAAGGCTCATTCCGCCGGGTTCACCTCGATGACCGCGTGGCCCGCGAGCAGGTTCGCGTTCTCCTCCGCGGTCCCCTGGATCAGGAAGCCGGTCCCGGGGCGCATCCGCGAGCGCACCGCGACGCGGGCCCGGATCCTGGTGCCGTTCGAGCTCACCTCCGCCTCGTCGCCGTGCTTGACGCCGAGCCGCGCGGCGTCGGCCGGCGCCAGCTCCAGCGTCTGTCCCGGGACGAGGAAGTGCAGCGTTGAGTTGCGCTCCGCCACCTCGCCGGCCCACAGGTCGCGATACGTGCCCAGGCGCAGCCCGGGGGCGCCGGGCTCGGAAGCCACCTTCACCTCGGGAGCCTCCGGGCGCTTCGCTGGGACCGCCGGAAGCTTCGCCGCCGCCGGCCGCTCCTGCCAGCGGACTCCGGTGGCGCCGATCTCCTCGTGCGTGATCCCCTCGTAGAAGGGCACCTCGGTGGCGATCTGGGCGAGCACCATCGGCCCGGTGTCGAGGCCGAGCTCGTCGCCGAGCGCCGCCGACAGCTCGACCAGGACCTCCCAGCCCATCCGCACCCCGCCTGGGTGGGGGATCCCCGGGCGCAGGCGCTGGAGGCGGCCGTCGGGATGGGTCACCGTCCCGTCCTTCTCGGCGTGGCTCTCCGCCGGGAACACGACGTCCGCGCGGGACGTCGAGGCGTCCTCGAACATCGAGAAGGCGACGACGAAATCGGTGACGTCGAGCGTCCGCTGCCACGCCCCCGAATCCGGGTAGTCGCGGATCGGGTCGGCGTTGACGAGGATCGCCGCGTCGATCGCGTCCGACTCGAGCCCGCGCCGGATCCCGGCGGCGTCGCTTCCCTCCCTGATCCCGGCGTACCCGGGGCCGGCGTTCGGCAGGCAGCCGACCTCGCGCAGGCCGCGCGCGTTGGTCTCGCCCGGGACCTCCAGCAGCCCGGCACCGTCGCTCTTGGCGAGCCCGAGCGCCCGCGCCAGGGCGAGGAGCTGGTACTCGCCGCCGCGGCGATTGCCGGCGAGCGAGTCTCCCCACACGACGACGACGTCCTCGGCGTCCGCGAGCACCGAGGCGACGTGGTCGGCGTCCTCGCGATAGGCGCGCGGGGCCGGCGACGCGGCCCGCTTTCCGAGTGCCACGGCGAGGTCCGCCAGGAATGCCGCGCCGTCGCCGGGCGCGTAGCGGACGACCTCGTTCGCGCCCCCGTCGAGTGCGGTGGGTCGCGCCGACGCGACGGCGAGCCGGGTGCCGCTGCGCCGTACCGCCTTGCGGATCCTCAGGTCGAGGATCGGCATCGAGTGCATCGGGTCCGCGTCGACGACGAGGATCGCGTCGGCGCGATCGAGGTCGGACATCGCGGCCCCGAGCTCGGGCCGCGCCAGCTCCAGCCACGCGCTCCGGTCCACCTTGCCGCCGGCCCGGGAGTCGACGTGCCGCGAGCCGAGCGCCTTGCGGACGATCCGCTGCACGAGGTAGCCCTCCTCGTTCGACGTCGGGCCGCCGACCAGCGCCGCGACGTGTCCGTGCGCGGCGCGCAGCCCCTCGGCGGCGGTGGCGATCGCCTCCGACCAGCTCGCATCGCGAAGCTCCCCGCCGCGGCGCACCATCGGCGCGGTGATGCGCTCCTGGGTGGAGATCATCTGATAGCCGAACCGGCCCTTGTCGCAGAGCCAGCCGTCGTCGACGTCGGGGTTGTCCCGCCCCATCACCCGCACCACCCGCTCGTCGCGCACCGTGAACAGCACGTTGCACTGCGAGGGACACAGGGTGCAGATCGATCCGGCGTCCTCGATGTCCCACGGCCTCGCCCGGAAGCGGTAGGCCTGCGAGGTCAGCGCCCCGACCGGGCACAGCTCGACGATGTTGCCGTGGAACGGCGCCACGTAGGGGCGGTTGTCGAAGGTCCCCACGAACGTGCGGTCACCGCGCTCCAGGAGCTGGAGCTGCTCGTCCTCGGAGACCTCCTGGCTGAAGCGGACGCAGCGGTAGCAGAGGATGCAGCGCTCGCGGTCGATCTTGACCAGCGGCGAGAGCGGTATCGGCTTCTGGAAGTGGCGCTTGGGGTCGACGAAGCGGCTCTTCCCGGGGCCCCAGCCCATCGCGATGTCCTGGAGCGGGCACTCCCCGCCCTTGTCGCACACCGGGCAGTCGAGCGGGTGGTTGACGAGCAGGAACTCGACCACGGCCTCCTGGGCCTCCTTTACGCGGTCGGTGCGCGTGTACACGACCATCCCGTCGCGGACGGGGGTGGAGCACGCCGTCTGGAGCTTGGGGATCCCCTCGATCTCGACGAGGCACATGCGGCAGGCGCCGACCGGGTCGCCGAGCTTCGGCTCGTAGCAGAACACCGGAATCTCGACGTCGCCCTGCTTCGCGGCGTCGACCAGCATCGCCCCCTCCGGCGCCGCGACCTCGACGCCGTCGACGACGAGCGTGATCTCGTTACCGCCCTTCTTGATTCGCGGTCGATCCATCACCCGACCTCCAAGGGCGCCCACTCCTCGGCCTCTTCCAGCGGCACCGCCGCGGCGGCGCGACCCGCCTCGATCGCGCCCTCGAACTCGTCACGGAACTTGCGGACCATGCTCCCAACGGGCATCGCCATCGAGTCGCCGAGCACGCAGAGGCAGTTCCCGATGATGTTGTCCTGGACCGAGGCCACCACGTCGAGATCCATCGGGGTCGCGTCGCCGGTGATCAC
>JBOGZH010000402.1:0-2279 GCA_050697095.1 Solirubrobacterales bacterium | reverse complement strand
CTTCGCGAGGAGCGCCGCCGCGCCGCGAGC
This sequence comes from Solirubrobacterales bacterium, assembly GCA_050697095.1. Lineage (GTDB taxonomy): Bacteria > Actinomycetota > Thermoleophilia > Solirubrobacterales > 70-9 > DASPWW01. The sequence continues at coordinate 2,249 of JBOGZH010000402.1, read as the reverse complement.
CACGTCCCGCTACCGCCTATCGCGGCCGCGGCGAGCGTGGTTCCGGCGATCGCGAGCCGCCGCCCGAGCCTCTCGAACCGCATGATCCGCCACCCCTCCGCCTCGGCGAGCTCGGCGAGCTCGGGGTCGGGATTGACGGAGACCGCGTTTCCCACCGCGCGCAGCATCGGCAGGTCCGAGATCGAGTCGGAGTACGCCCACGACTGCCCGAGGTCGATCCCGTGCTCCTCGGCGACGCCCCGCATCGCTTCGACCTTACCCTCGCCGTAGATGAACGGGCCCTCGATTTCGCCCGTGAGCGTTCCGTCCGGCGCGGCCTCGTAGCGGGTACCGATCCCGTCCTCGAAGCCGAGCACCCGCGCCAGCAGCTCCACGAGCTGATTGCCTGCCGCGCTGACGATGAAGGCGGGGCGACCGGCGTCCTGATGCGCGTGGACCTCGTCCATCATCTGCGGATAGATCCGCGGCAGGACCCCGGCGAGCAGGTCGGGGGCCATCCGTGCCATTTCCTTCTCGGGCACTCCCGCGAGCAGGTCCTTGGCGACCGCGAGCAGTGTCTGTGTGGTCTCGTCGGTCGATCCGCGGAGGCGAAAGCGCAGGTGGTCGAGACCCCACACGGCGAGCTGGCGGCGCCGCACCATGCCGGAGCGGTACGCGGCACGACCGAAGTGCATCGCGCTGGACCCCGCCATAAGGGTCCGGTCCAGGTCGAAGAAGGCTGCCGCTCGGCGGGAATTCAAGCTGAGGCTTGGGCGCCGAGCCTAGGCGCCGTTGACCTCGAGGACGATCGCGTCCCCTTGACCTCCACCGGAGCAGATCGCCGCACACCCGAGCCCCCCGCCGCGGCGGCGCAGCTCGTGGATCAGCGCGCCGACGATCCGCGCGCCCGAGGCGCCGATCGGGTGCCCGAGCGCGATCGCGCCCCCGTTCACGTTGACCTTCTCCTCGTCCACCTCGAGCATCCGCACCGAGTTGATCGCCACCGAGGCGAACGCCTCGTTGATCTCCCACAGGTCGACGTCCTTCGGGTCCTTGCCGATCTTCTTCAGCGCCTGCTTCGCGGCCTTCGCCGGGGTCCGAGCCAGGTAGGGGAAGTCATCGGCGACGGTGCCGTAGGCGAGCACCCTCGCGACCGGCGTCCGGCCCTCGCTCTTCGCCCAGTCCTCCGACGCCGCGACGACGGCCCCGGCGCCGTCGGTTACGCCCGGGGCGTTGCCGGCCGTGTGCGTTCCCTGCTCGTCGAACATCGGCGGCAGCTTCGCGAGCACGTCGACCGTCGTGTCCGGACGGATCGCCTCGTCCGCCTCGACGACCTTCTCCTCCTTCTTGGACTTCACGCTCACCCCGACGATCTCCTCCGCGAGCCGGCCCTCCTCCGTCGCCTTCGCGGCGAGCTGATGAGAGCGCTCCGCCCAGCGGTCCATGTCGGCTCGCGTCAGCTCGAGCTCCTGGGCGACCTCGGACGCCTCCTCCATCATGTGCTTGCCGCTGAAGGGGTTGGTGAGGCCGTCGTGCGTCATCGCGTCGATCGCCTTCGCGTCCCCCATCCGGAACCCGAACCGCGCCTTTGGGAGCATGTAGGGGGCGGCGCTCATCGACTCCATCCCCCCCGCGACGGCGATCTCGAGGTCGCCGGCCCGGACCGCCTGGTCGACGAGCCCGATCGTCCGCATCCCCGAGGCGCACACCTTGTTCACCGTCTCGGAGGGCACCTCGCGAGGAATCTCCGCCTTGATCTGCGCCTGGCGCGAGGGGATCTGGCCCTGGCCGGCCTGCAGCACCTGGCCGTAGACCACCTGCTGCACCTGGTCCGGCTTCACCTCGGAGCGCTCGAGCGCGGCGGCGATCGCGGTGCCGCCGAGGTCGGTCGCGTCCCGCGAGACGAGGGCGCCGCCCATCTTGCCGAACGGGGTGCGAGCTGTGGCGAGGATGACTGTGTTGGGCATCTGTCCTCTCAGGGTCGGAGTCGCGGCCAATGCTAGAACACCGGGAGTGAGGGTCGAGCTCCTCGACACCCCGCCCGCCGAGGCCGAGGCCGACGCGCTGTGCGTCGGGCTGTTCGAGGGCGACGAGCTGCCGGAGCCGTTCGCGTCCGCGCCGGGCGCGCGGGACGTGAAGGCCGCCTACAAGAAGCTCGCGGTGCTGCATCCCGAGCGCCCGGAGCGGGTGATCGTCGCCGGCCTCGGCCCTCGGGACGAGTTCGAGCCCGAGCGCGCCCGCGTCGCGGCCGCGCTCGCGATGCGCCAGGC
>JBOGZH010000401.1:0-1779 GCA_050697095.1 Solirubrobacterales bacterium | reverse complement strand
CAAGCAACCCCGGCCCCCGAAGCGCAGCCGCCGCCAGAGCCGGCGGCGTAGGAAGCACGGGAGGCATCGCTGATGGCAGCCGTGGTGTGGTTCACGGTCGGCGTCGCGCTGTGGCACTTCACGGTGTTCCTTCCGGACCGCTTCTGGGCCGGGATCGTCGGCGCCTTCCTCGGCGCGATCGTCGGCTCGATGCTCACCGGGGCGGCGGCCCAGATCGCCGCCGACAAGTCGATCGGCGACACCGATGTCACCACCGTCCTGGTCGCGATCCCGGGCGCCCTGATCGGGATGGCGATCGTGTACCTGATCGGTCTGCGCGCGGAGCGCGAGCAGACGGCGTAGGTAAGCTGCGCGCGGGCGATGAGCTTCACGGTCAAGAACCTTCGCGAGGCCGAGGATCTGGCCCTCAAGCACGGCTTCTCGGAGACCCAGGAGGCTCGCTTTCCACGCGGGGATCTCGACGCCGAGGCGACCGGCCTCGCATACCTTGTCCTTCGCCCGGGCAAGCGCCAGCCGTTCGCCCACCGCCACAACGAGGCGGAGGAGATCTACGTCGTGCTCTCGGGCGGCGGTCGCGTCCGGCTCGATGACGAGGTGCTGGAGGTCGGTGCCATGGACGCGGTTCGCATCGCGCCGCAGGTCACGCGCGCGTTCGAAGCGGGGGAGGATGGTCTCGAGCTGCTGGTGTTCGGACCGCGTCACGACGGCGACGCCGAGATGGTCCCCGACTTCTGGAGCGACTGAGGCTCGGGGGCCAGGCTAGGCGGGGGCCCGCTCGGTCTCGACCTCGGGCGGACGGCGCAGGGTCTGTAGCACCGTGGAGTAGCGCTCGGTCTTCTCGACCAGGGAGGCGATCTGCTCGTCGCTCGCCGTGGGCGCGTCGACCTCGAACCGGGTCCTGATCGCCTCGAACCCCGCCGGGACGGCTCTCAGGTCCATCTCGCCTCCTCGCGTGCTCGGCTCGGGCCCGCAGTATGGCCCACAGGGGGGAGATTCCGTCCACGCCCGAACCTAGCCTGGCTGCGTGTCCGCAACCGTGCCCGATCGGGCCTTTCGCCTCGAGCCGTACGCTTACTCCGAGGCACGCGCGCTCGCGGACGGGCTCGGCGTCTCCGATCCGGTCGCGATCACGCTCGTGCGGCGTGGCTACCGGACCGTGGAGGCCGCGCGCGAGTTCCTCGCCGCGCGCGAGAGCCACGACCCGTTCGAGTTCGACGGGATGGCGGACGTGTGCGAGCGCGTGCTCGACGCGGTGGGCGCGGGCCGGCGGATCACCGTCCACGGCGACTACGACGTCGACGGGGTGTGCTCGACCGCGATCCTGGTCGGCGCGCTGCGGGAGCTTGGCGGGCGCTGCGACTGGTTCATTCCCGATCGCCTCGCGGACGGCTATGGGCTCACCGAGGCGGGCGTCGAGCGGCTCGCCGCCCGGGGGACCGAGCTGCTCGTGACCGTGGACTGCGGGATCACCGCGGTCCCCGAGGTCGCGGCGGCGCGAGCCGCGGGAATCGAGGTGATCGTCACCGATCACCACACCCCCGACGAGCGCCTCCCCGATTGCCCGATCGTCCACCCGCGGCTCTCCGGGTATCCGTGCCCCGATCTGTGCGCGACGGGGGTCGCCCACAAGCTCTCCGCGGCGCTGCGCGAGCGCGCCGGCCTCGGGGCGGGGAGCGCCGAGTCGGAGCTCGACCTCGTCGCCCTCGCGACGGTCGCCGACCTGGTCCCGCTCGTCGGCGAGAACAGGACGCTCGTGCGGCGCGGCCTTCGCGCGCTCGC
>JBOGZH010000400.1:0-8488 GCA_050697095.1 Solirubrobacterales bacterium | reverse complement strand
AGCGAAGGTCGAGCCGTGCTCCCCCGCCTCGAGCACCCTCGCCAGCCCGCGGGCGGTGACACACGCGCCGACCGGGAGGCCCCCGCCGAGCGCCTTGGCGGCGGTCATCACGTCGGGGCGAGCGGGGCCCTGCTGCCACGCCCACAGCGACCCAGCCCTCCCCATCCCGGTCTGGATCTCGTCGAGGACGAGCAGGGCGCCCGAAGCGTCGCACGCCTTCCGCGCCGCGGCGATCACCGGATCGGGGATCGGATGCACCCCCGCCTCGCCCTGGATCGGCTCGATCATCACGGCCGCGGTGCGCTCCCCGACCGCCGCCTCCAGCGCCTCCGGGTCGTCGCGGCGAACGGCCCGGAAGCCGGCCGGGAGCGGGCCGAACAGGTCCTCGCTCGCGATCTTCGGCGACGCAGCGAGCGTCGCCACCGTGCGGCCGTGGAACGCGCCCTCGAGCACCACGATCTCCGGCTCCCCGATGCCCCTCGCGTGGGCGTGCTTGCGGGCGAGCTTGATCGCGCACTCGTTCGCCTCCGCACCCGAGTTGCACAGGAACACGCGCCCGCCGAGGCTGGACTCCGACAGGCGCTCGGCGAGCCGCATCCCGGGCTCCGAGTAGTAGAGGTTGGAGACGCCGACGAGCCGTCCGGCCTGCTCGCGGATCGCCTCGGTGATCCGGGGGTGGCAGTGGCCGGCGTTCTGCACCCCGAGCCCCGCGAAGAAGTCGAGGTATTCCTTTCCGTCGACGTCCCACAGCCGCGCCCCCTCCCCGCGCGCGAACTCGACCGGCGCGCGCTTGTACGTCGGCATCAGCCACCGCTCCTCGAGCTCCTGCAGCTCCGGCAGGCTCAAGGGGTGACCTTGGTGCCTATGCCCGCATCCGTGAACAGCTCGAGCAGCAGCGAGTGGGGCCGGCGGCCGTCGATGATGTGGGCGTGCTGGACGCCACCGCGGATCGCCTCGACGCAGGCCGTGAGCTTCGGGCGCATTCCCCCGCCGACGCCGTCCAGCGCCGTCTCGATCTCACCCACCGTGGTCTCGGAGATCCGCGAGCCGGGGTCGTCGGGGTCGGCGAGCCATCCCTCGACGTCGGTGAGGAAGATCGCCTTGTGGGCGGGGAGGCGCGCCGCGACCTTGCCCGCCGCCTCGTCGGCGTTGACGTTGTAGGAGTTCCCATCGCGATCGGCCCCGATCGAGGCGATCACGGGGATGTAGTCCGCGGCGATGTGGTTGAGGACGTCGGCGTCCACGCGCTCGATCTCGCCCACGAACCCGACCTCGGCGGCGTTCGGCACCGGCGCGACCTCGAACATCGTCCCGTCCTCGCCGCTGAGCCCCACCGCCGGCTGGCCGTGTCGGTTGAGGCGCAGGACGATGTCCGAGTTCACCTTCCCGAGCAGCACCATCTTCGCCACCTCGACCGTCTCGGCGTCGGAGACCCGCAGGCCGTCGACGAAGCGCACCTCCATCCCCAACCGCTCCATGTACGCGGTGATGTCGGGGCCCCCACCGTGGACGACGACGGGATCGAGCCCGACGTACTTGAGCAGCACGACGTCGGTGGCGAAGGCCTCGCGCAGCCCCTCGTCGCGCATCGCCGCGCCGCCGTACTTGATCACGACCCGGCGCCCGTGGAACTCCCTGATGTAGGGAAGCGCCTCGAGCAGGGTGTGGACGCTGTGCTCCTGCTCGGAAGCCATCAGCTGGTGTACTCCGAGTTCAGCTCCACGTAGGCGGGCGTGAGATCGCAGAAGTACATCTGCGCCGCCTCGCCGCCGCGACCGAGGCGGGCGACGAGCTCGGCCTCCGCCGCGTCCGAGCCGAGCTCGGCGGCATCGATCTCGTCGGGGCCCAGCTCGCCCAGCTCCTCGCCGGCGAGCGCCATCCCCGCGGCCTGCGCGACCCGGCCCCAGTTGGGATCGCGACCGTACAGCGCAGTCTTCACGAGCGGGGAGTTGGCGATCGCCCGCGCGACGCGCTCGGCCTCCTCCTCGGAGGCCGCGCCCTCGACCGTGACGCGGGCGACCCGGGTCGCGCCCTCGCCGTCGGCGACGATCTCGAGCGCGAGCTGGAGCAGGACCGCGTCGAGCAGACCGTCGGGGAGCGGCTCGCCGCTATCGCCGGTCGCCTGGAGCAGCACGGTGTCGTTGGTGCTCATCTGCCCGTCCACGGTGATCCGCTCGAACGATCGGCTCACGGCCCCCCGCAGCGCGGCGTCGGGATCGTCGACGGCGGCGTCGGTCTGCACGAAGCACAGCATCGTCGCGAGCCCCGGCTCGATCATCCCCGCGCCCTTCGCTTGCGCGGACATGGTCACGCCCCCGGCCCGCACCGTGCAGGCCTTCGGCGCGCGGTCCGTGGTCACGATCGCGCGCGCGAAGCCCTCCCCCCCGCGCTCCGACAGCGCGCCCGCTGCCTCGGCGATCCCGCGCCGCACGGCGTCGATCACGAGCGGCACCCCGATCGTCCCGGTCTCGGCGACCGCAGCGGCGCGCCGCTCGACCGCGAGCGCATCCGCGGCGGCGTCCCGCATCGCGAGCGCATCCGCGTACCCCTGCTCTCCGGTGGCGGCGTTCGCGTTCCCCGAGTTGACCACCGCCCCGCGGATACCACCCGCGTCGCACTCCTCGCGGCACACCCGCACGGGCGCGGCGGCGGCGGCGTTGCGGGTGAGCAGCAGCGCCGAGGAGACCTCGTCACCGTCGCACCGGAGCAACCCGAGGTCTGTGCTGCCCCCCTCCTTCAGGCCGCACGCGACGCCCGTCGCCCGGAAGCCCGGCGCGAGCTCCGCAGCGTCGAGCTCCTCGACCCCGCCGGGCGGCTCGACCCACCTCGACCTGAAGAACCCGCCCGCATCCGGTGGCCGGTGGCCGATGACCGATGACCGATGACTCACTCGAGCCCCTCCGTCTCGGCCAACCCCAGCATCAGATTCAGATTCTGGACCGCCTGGCCGGAGGCCCCCTTCCACAGGTTGTCGATCGCGGCGAACACGAGCGCCCGGCCGGAGCCCTCCTCGCGCACGACGTGGATCCGGCACAGGTTCGTGTCGCGCACCTCGCGCACCCCCGGCGCTTGATCGGTGAGCTCGACGAACGGCTCCGCTGCGTAGCGCTCCCGATACAGCTCCTCCAGATCCCCGCCCGCCGGATCGCGCAGGCGCGCGTAGCAGCTCACCAGCTCTCCCTGATCGATCGGCAGCAGGTGCGGGACGAAGGTCAGGGGGACGTCGGCCCCGAGCGCCTTCAGCTCCTGGGCGATCTCCGGTCGGTGGCGATGGCCGTCTGTCCCGTACGGGGTGAAGTTCTCATCCACGGAGACGAAGTGCAGACGCTCGCCGCCGCCGCGCCCCGCCCCCGACACGCCCGACTTCGCGTCGACGACGACGTCCTCGATCAGCCCACGCTCGGCGAGCGGGGCGAGCGCGAGCACGGTCGCCGTCGGGTAGCAGCCCGGGTTGGCGACGAGCTCCGCGCCGGCGATCCGCTCCCGGTACAGCTCCGTGAGCCCGTACACCGCCTCGGCGGCGAGCTCGGGCGCGGCGGGATCTCCGTACCAGCGGCGGTACTCGTCGGGGTCGCGGAACCGGAAGTCGGCCGACAGGTCGACGACCTTGAGCCCGCGCTCGCGCAGCGCCGCGACCACCGGCGCGGCGGCGCCGTGCGGGTAGGCGACAATCGCGGCGTCGCAATCGCCGGCGCGATCCGGGTCCAGCTCCTCGAGGGCGAGCGGAACCCGGTAGCGCGGATGGAGTCGCTCCAGCGGCGTCCCGACCTCGCTGCGCGCGGTCACCCTCGCGAGCTCGAGGCGGGGGTGCGCCCACACGAGCTGCGCGGCGAGCGCCCCGGTGAAACCGGAGGCGCCGGCGACCAGCACGCGGGCCACCGGCTCGCCGTCAAGCGGCTGTTCTGCAACTGATGACTGATGACTGATGACTGGCGACTCACTCACGCAGCGTCCCCCCGATCTCCTTCAGCGCCTCGGTGATCGCGGCGCGGCGCTTCGCGACCTCCTCGTCGGTGAGCGTGCGCTCGGGGCTGCGGAACTCGAGCCGCAGCGCGAGGCTCTTACGCCCCTCCCCGACCTGCTCGCCTCGGTAGAGGTCGAAGACCGTAGCTGAGCGAAGCAGCTCCCCCCCGCCGGCCAGGACCGCGTCGCGCACCCTGGCCGCCGGGACGTCATCCCCGACCACGATCGCGAGGTCCTGGTGCACGGCGGGATAGGTGGTCGCGTCCTCGTACTGCTCGCGCCCGTAGGACGCGGCCGCGACCAGCTCCGCGAGGCCAACCTGGAAGCCCGTCGCGGCCTCGACGTCCCACTCGCGGCACACGAGCGGGTGAACCTCGCCGAGCCACCCCGCGTCGAGGCCGCCCAGCACCACCCGCGCGGCCCGGCCGGGATCGAGAAACGGCTGCGGCGCGGGCTCGAAGCGGGCCTCCGCCCCGAGCTGGGCGACGAGCGCCTCGAGCACTCCCTTGAGCGCGAAGAAGTCACTCCCGCGCTCGTCCGATCCCCAGCTCGGCGCGGCGATCGACCCCACCGCAAGCGCCGCGACGCAATGCGGTTCGTACGCGGGCGCCCTGCGCTCGCCGCTGAACTCACCCCCGAGCACGCCGCCGGCCGAGGAGCGCCCGTGGGCGAGGTGGACGCGGGCGGACTCGAACAGCGCCACCCGCTCGGCGCCGCGCGCGAGGTTGTAGCGCGCCGCGTCGAGCAGCGAGCCCAGGAGCGTGGTCCGCAGCCGGGAGTGCTCCACCGAGAGGGGGTTGGAGACCCGGATCGGGGCTCCGCGGGGGTCGTCATCGGGCACGCGCAGCCGCCGCGGGAGGCCGGGATCGGTGAGGCTCAGGGCCACCACCGCGTCGAAGCCCAGGTCCCGCATCACGTCCTCGGCGCGGCGGCGCAGCGCCTGCTCGCGGGTCAGGCGACCGCCCTGGCCGGTCGCCTCTGGCAGCGTCGCGGGAAGGTGGAGGTCGTAGCCGTGGATCCGGCCGACCTCCTCGACCAGGTCGGCCTCGCGGGTGACGTCGTAGTGGCGGTGGAAGGGGACCTCGGCGCTCAGCTCGTCCCCCTCCCGCTCGACGCCGAACTCGAGCCGCTCGAGATAGGCGGCGCACCGCTCCGGCTCGATCGGCATCCCCAGCACCGACTCCGCCCGCGTCGCGCGCAGCGGGACCCGATGCGGCGGCGGGACGTCGGCGGCGGCGTCGATCGTCCCCGGCACGAGCCTCGCGCCGCACAGCTCCACGAGCAGCTTCGACGCGATCCGCTGCGCCCTGATCGCGAGCTCGGGATGAAGCTGCTTCTCGAACCGGTTGGAGGCCTCCGAGCGCAGGCCCAGCCTGCGCGAGGTGCGCAGGATGTTGACGCCGTTCCAGGTCGCGACCTCGAGCAGGACCCGGGTGGTCGACTCGGACACCTCCGAGACGGCGCCGCCCATGATCCCGGCGATCCCCGACGGGCCGTCGCGGTCGCACACCAGAACGGACTCGGAGTCGAAGGTGCGCTCCACGCCGTCGAGCGTCGTCATCCTCTCCCCGTCGCTCGCGGTGCGGATGATCAGTGCCCCGTCCGGCACACGGTCGAGATCGAAGGCGTGAAGCGGCTGCGCCGTGAGCAGCATCACGTAGTTGGTGATGTCGACGACGTTGTTGATCGGGCGCTGGCCGGCGGCGAGGAGCCGCGCCTTCAGCCACAGCGGCGAGGGCCCGATCGTCACGTCGGTGAACACCCGGGCGGTGAACCGCGGGCAGAGCTCCGGGACATCGACCGTGACGGAGGCGTACTCGCGGGCCTCCCCCTCTCCGGCGGCCTCGGCGTCGTCCGCCCAGGGCGGCGCGGCCAGCGGCGCGTCGCTGAACGCGTGGACCTCGCGCGCGACCCCGTAGACGCCGAGGCAATCCACCCGGTTCGAGTTCACCTCCAGATCGAGCACCGGCTCCGCCAGCGGCAGAACCTCCGACAGCGCGGTTCCAGGGCTCGGACCGTCGTCGAGAACCGCGATTCCGTCCGCGTCCTCGCCAAGCTCGAGCTCTGCCTCCGAGAGGATCATCCCGTCGGAGGTGACGCCTCGCAGCACTGCCTTCCCCAATTTCTGACCGCCCGGCATCACCGCGCCGGGGAGCGCCACGGGGACGGTCTGCCCGGCGGCGACGTTCGGGGCGCCGCAGACGATCGTCCGGGTTCCGTCCCCGGTCTCGACCTCGCACACGGTGAGGCGATCGGCGTCGGGATGCCGCTCGACCGACATCACCCTCCCGACCACGAAGCCGTCGGCGGAGGGAGGACCGACGTAGGAGATCCGCTCGACCTCGGTGGTCCGCAGCGCGATCCGCTCCGCGAGCTCCTCGACCGGCAGGCCGGGATCGCAGTACTCGCGCAGCCAGAAGCACGGAATCCTCAACGGAACTGCTCCAGCACTCGGACGTCGTTGTCGAAGAACTTGCGCAGGTCGGGCACCCCGTGCGTGAGCATCGCGATCCGCTCGATCCCCATCCCGAACGCGAACCCCTGTACGCGCTCGGGGTCGTAGCCGTTGGCCCGCACGAACCCGAACACGTTCGGGTCGACCACCCCCGAGCCGAGGATCTCGATCCAGCCGGTGCCCTTGCACAGCGGGTCGCGCGCGCCGTCGGCCAGCTCGCCCGAGCCGCCGCAGCGGAAGCATGAGACATCAACCTCGACGCTCGGCTCCGTGAAGGGAAAGAACCCGGGGCGGAAGCGCGTCTCTCGCTCGGGGCCGAAGATCGCCCGCGCGAACTCGTCGAGCGTTCCCTTGAGGTCGGCGAGCGTGATCCCCTCCCCCACCGCCAGCCCCTCGACCTGGTGGAAGATCGGGCTGTGGGTGGCGTCGAACGGGTCGCTGCGGTAGCAGCGGCCGGGCACGACGATGAAGATCGGGGGCTCCTGCGCCTCCATCGCCCTCACCTGCATCGGCGAGGTGTGGGTGCGAAGGACGACGTCCTCGGGGCCGGGGGGAAGCGGGGAGCGATCGACCGTCTCGCCGGGGAACGCCGGCGCGGGCTCCAGCCGCAGCTCCGAGTCGAGGCTCGCCGGGTCGACGTAGAAGGTGTCCTGGGCCATCCGCGCGGGATGACCCGGGGGATGGTTGAGCGCGGTGAAGTTGTAGTAGTCGAGCTCCACCTCCGGCCCCTCCATCACCCGGTAGCCGAGGCCGACGAACACGTCCTCGATCTCCCGCAGCGTGCGCACGAGCAGGTTGCGCGACCCGACGGGAACCGCGGGGGTGCCGGGCAGGGTGACGTCGACGGCGTCCGAGGCGAGCCGCGTCGCGAGCTGCGCGGCGTCGAGCTCGCCCGCGCGCGCGCTGAGCAGGGCCTCGATCGCCTCCCGCGCCTCGTTACCCGCCTTGCCGACCGGGCCGCGCTCCGCCTCGGGGAGCTCCGCGATCCCGCGCAGGATCGCGGTCAGTTCCGCGCGCCGGCCCAGGTGGCGCACGCGGAGCTCCTCGAGCGCCGCGGGATCGGACGCGCGGGCGATCTCGGCCTCGGCCTCCTCGCGGACCTGCGCTATCCGATCAAGCATCGCTCGCCACCCTCGGTGGCGACGATATCCCGTGCAGCGCAATCGCCGCCGCCGCGGCTACGTTGAGCGACTCCGCCCCACCCCTGACCAGCGGGATCGTCACCTCGTCGTCACAGTGGGCGAGTACCTCCGGCGGCAGTCCCTCGCGCTCGCCGCCCAGGCAAAGCGTCAACGGGGGGTCCAGCCGCTCCAGGGGCCTTCCGCCATGCGCGCTGAGAGCGATGCGGGGCTGCGGCGTCGCCTCGATCCCCGCCCTCGCCACCGGCTGGGCGAAGATCGAGCCCATCGTCGCGCGCACCGCCTTCTGCGAGTGGGGGTCGGCGCATCCCAGGCCGAGCACGACCGTCCCCCCGACGAGCGCGTGGACGGCGCGGATCACGGCGCCCACGTTGCCGGGATCGGCGACGGCATGCAGGTAGACGCACACCGGCGGCCCGGGCTCGGACCAGCGCCGGCGGTAGACGCCGATCACCCGCGTCCCCGATCCGAGCGCGCTGACCGCATCGAGGAGCGGAGGCTCCACGTCCTCGCCGGCGACGAGCAGGAGCTCGGGCTCCACCCCGGCGGCCGCGGCGGCCTCGACGAGGTCCTCCCCTTCGGCCACGAACAGGCCCTCGCGATCGCGGTGCTTGCGGTCGCGGAGCTTGCGGATCAGCTTCAGCTTCTCGTTGTGGGCGCTCGTGATCACCTGTCCGGTGCTTCTTCTCTCGGGAACTAAAAAGGGCGGCCGCCTCGCGGTCCGCCCGGGAGTCCTCGCGTGTGACAGATCGTCAGGCCGCGGCGGCCTCCCGGGCAAGCTCGGCGAATCGGCGAAACGCCTCCGGGTCGCGGACGGCGATGTCCGCGAGCATCTTGCGGTTGACGTCGACCTCGGCGCGCTTCAGCCCGTGCATCAACTCCGAGTAGCTGAGCCCCTCGCGCCGCGCCGCCGCGTTGATCCGCACGATCC
>JBOGZH010000399.1:0-3453 GCA_050697095.1 Solirubrobacterales bacterium | reverse complement strand
GGGGCGAGATCGCGATCCGCGTGATGCGGACGCTGAAGGAGATGGGAATCGTCTCGGTCGGCGTCTACTCGGAGATCGATCGCGACGCCCCCCACGTTCGCGAGGCCGACGAGGCCCACCTGCTCGGCCCGGCGCCGCCCGCGGAGAGCTACCTCGCGGTGGACAAGATCACCGCGGTGGCGCAGAAGGCCGGCGCCGAGGCGATCCATCCCGGGTACGGATTCCTGGCCGAGAACGCCGACTTCGCCGGCGCGTGCGAGAAAGCGGGGCTGACCTTCATCGGCCCGCCCGCGAAGGCGATCGAGGCGATGGGCTCGAAGACCCGCGCCCGGGAGCTGATGTCGGAGGCGGGCGTCCCGATCGTCCCCGGAACCACGGAGGTTGTGAAGGACGCGAGGCAGGCGGCGAAGGAGGCCGAGGCGATCGGCTATCCGGTCGCCTGCAAGGCGGCCGGCGGCGGCGGCGGCAAGGGCTTCCGGGTCGCCGCCTCGGCCGACGAGCTCGCCGATGCCTTCGAGGGCGCCTCGCGGGAGGGGGAGAAGTTCTTCTCCGACCCCACCGTCTACATCGAGCGCTATCTCGAGAATCCCCGCCACGTCGAGGTCCAGGTGCTCGCCGACTCGCACGGCAACGTGATCCACCTGGGCGAGCGCGACTGCTCGATCCAGCGCCGCCACCAGAAGCTGATCGAGGAGTCGCCGGGTCCGAAGGTGGACGAGGAGATGAGGGAGCGGATCGGGAAGATCGCGATCGACGCCGCGGCAGCGGTCAGCTACCGCTCCGCGGGCACCGTCGAGGGGCTCCAGGTCGGCGACGAGTACTTCTTCCTCGAGATGAACACCCGGGTGCAGGTCGAGCACTGCGTGACCGAGATGGTCACCGGGATCGACATCGTTCGCGAGCAGATCCTGGTCGCGGCAGGCGAGCAGCTCTCGGTCACCCAGGACGACGTCGAGCTGCGCGGGCACGCGATCGAGTGCCGCATCAACGCCGAGGCCGCGCACAAGAACTTCGCGCCCGCGCCGGGAACGATCTCGACCTACCGGGAGCCCGCCGGCCCCGGAGTGCGGGTGGACTCGGGCGTCGAGCCCGGCTCCGAGGTGACGCCGATGTACGACCCGATGATCGCGAAGCTGATCGTCTGGGACGGCGATCGAGAGCGCGCGACCAGGCGCATGCTGCGCGCACTCGGTGAGTACGAGATCGAGGGAACCGCGACGCTGATCCCCTTCCACAAGGCGATCCTCGCGACCGAGCAGTGGGAGCGCGGCGAGACCTGTCGCGACCTGATCTCTGACCGGAAGTGGCTGAAGTCGCTCGCCCCCGAGAAGCCTCCCGCCGCCGCCCAGGACGGCGAGGTCGAGCCCGAGGCCACCGAGCGCAGCTACCGGGTCGAGGTGAACGGTCGGCTCTACGGCGTGCGGGTGATCGGAGACGCGGCGAACGGGCCGGCCGCCGGCAACCCATCCGCGGGGCTGCGCCGCCCCCCGCGCCGGGAGCGCGCGGAGGGCGGTGGCGCGGACGGGGCCACCGAGACGCTCGTCTCCCCGATCCAGGGGACGGTCCTGCGCGTTGCGGTCGAGAAGGGTGCTGCGGTCGAGCAGGGAGCGCTGATCTGCGTCGTCGAGGCGATGAAGATGGAGAACGAGATCACCGCGCACCGCTCGGGGAAGCTGACAACGCTGAACGTGCAGGAGGGCGGGTCGGTGGCGAGCGGGGACACGATCGCCGTGATCGAGTGAGCGCCGAGAGCGCCGAGCTTCCGTGGCGCGGTCCGGGCCCCGACCGTCCCGACCTTCCGCTCCCGCCGGACAAGATGCGGCTGCGGCGCGGGGGGCGCAACCTGAAGCGGTGGCTGTACGTCGGCGCGTTCGCGGACGAGTTCCTGCTCTGCGGCGCGCGGGTCGACGTCGGCCCGCTCGGGCAGACGTTCTGGGTGATCCTCGACCGCGAGGCGGGCGAGATGCGAGAGAACACGCGGCTGCGGCTCCCGGGCGCGCGCGGCGAGGTGTGGACCGAGGACGGGATGGTCCGGATCATGGCCGGCAAGGACGTGCGCGCCAACCTGCGTCCCGGCGAAGGGCGGCCCGTGGAGACGGTCTGCCCGACCGCCGACGGCGAGTACACGTGGACGCGCAAGAGCGCCGACGTCCCTTTCGAGTGCGACGTGCGCGTGAACGGAAAGCGCTGGAGGGTCGGCGCGCGTGGCGTCCGCGACGAATCCGCCGGCTATCACCCGCGCCACACTGTGTGGAGCTGGTCCGCGGGGATCGGCCGGGCGAGCGATGGCCGCTCGGTCGGCTGGAACCTCGTCAGCGGGATCAACGACCCCCCGGAGCGCAGCGAGCGCTCGATCTGGGTGGACGGCGAGCCGTTCGAGCCCGGGCCGGTCAGCTTCGAGGGGCTGGAGGCGATCGGGTTCGACGACGGCGCGCGGCTCGGCTTCGAGGCGGAGTGCGAGCGAACCCGCGACGAGAACCTGGTCCTGATCCGCTACTCGTACCGCCAGCCCTTCGGGAGCTTCACCGGCACGCTCCCCGGCGGGCTCGAGCTCGAGCGCGGCCTCGGCGTGATGGAGCACCACGACGCGGTGTGGTGAGCTGGTGCTAATCCCGGGAGTGCTGGGCGGCAGGCGAGCAGCCTCGGTGGATTAGGTTGGCGCTCGTGCCACACGAGGGTCAGGAGATCGTCAATCGCCGCACCGGGCAACGCATGCGCTTTGTGCGTCTGCGAGAACAGGAGCTCGTGATCGAGTCGGTGAATCCGCCAAGCGATGAGCCCGAGCCCGAGCATGTGCACCCCGAGCAGGAAAGCGGCGCCGAGGTTCACGCGGGCGCCTTGATCTTCGAGGTGGGAGGCGAGGGGCGCCGGGTCGGTCCCGGCGAGTCGATCTCGATTCCTGCCGGTACACCGCACCGGTTCTGGAATGAGTCCCACGAGGACGCCCGCTCAACGCAGTTCTTTCGACCGGCACTTGACATCGCGGCTTTCTTCGAGACCTATTTCGAGCTGGCGCGACGCGACGCCCTCACCGACAAGGGCGACGTCCCGTTGTTGCAGGTCGCCGTGATGGTCCCGGAGTTCGCCCGGGAGATCCGGTTGACGAGCCCTCCGTGGCCCGTGGTGCGGGCCACCGCTGCACTGCTTGCCCCCGTTGCCCGGATGCGCGGGCACAAGGGCCGCCTGGCCTTTGGTGCAGAGTCCGGCTGAGCCCGAAATGCGTGCGGGCGAGACCTCGTTCGATCTTGAACGGTGGCCTTCCCCTCGGCACCGCGGCGCGCGAATCCTTAACTGAACACTTCGCGTGAAGCCACGCATATTCTCGGCTCTACAGCGACGCCTGAGCCGCGAGCTCCCGGGGCGGCCCACGCCAGCCGGCCAAGTGGCGCCAAACCATGCGGCCGACCGTTTTCGCGGCCGATGAGTTTTCGTTCGGTCCTCGGTCCTATGGGT
>JBOGZH010000398.1:0-1539 GCA_050697095.1 Solirubrobacterales bacterium | reverse complement strand
GCGCCGAGTCGACCCGGGGACGCGGCCGGAACACCGCCCGGTCGACCGTTCGCAGAAGCTCCACCTCCGCCGCGAGCTGGACGAGCACGCTGGGCGCCCCGTAGACGCGGCTCCCGGGCGCCGCCCGCAGGCGCTCGGCGATCTCACGCTGCACGAGCAGCGTCCAGAAGCGAACCTCCTCCAGCTCCTCGATCGTCTTCAGGATCACCGGCGTGGCGATCGAGTAGGGCAGGTTCGACACAACCTTCGTCGGCGGCGGGTCGAGCTCGCGCAGGTCGAGACGCAGAGCGTCGGCCCAGATCACCGCGACACTTCCGTGCTCCGCCGCCACCGGCTCGAGCTCGTCCCGGAGGCGCTCGTCGAGCTCGATCACGTGCAGCCGGCGCACACGCGGCGCCAGCCGTTCGGTCAGCGCCCCCGGCCCGCCGCCGACCTCGAGCACCACGTCCTCCGGGCCGACCCCGGACTCCCGCACGATCATCTCCAGCAGGTTGGGGTCGGCGACGAAGTGCTGTCCGAGCCGCCGCCTCACCACTCGAAAACCCTCGCCGCGTTCTCCTCGACCGCGCGCTCCAGCTCCGCGTAGGAGACGCCCCGGGCGTCCGCGAGCCGCTCCGCCGTCGCGACCACGTTCGCGGGCTGGTTCGGACGTCCCCGGACGGGCTGGGGCGCGAGGAAGGGCGAGTCTGTCTCGACGAGGAGCAGCTCGGCCGGGACCAGGCGCGCCGCCTCGCGCAGCTCCTCGGCTCGCGGATACGTGAGGTTGCCGGCGAACGAGCAGTACCAGCCGTGCTCCGCGGCCTCCGCCACGCGCTCGGGCGGGGCCGAGAAGCAGTGCAGAATCACCGTCACCCCGTCCGCACGGGCGCCCAGCACCTCGAACGTGTCCTCGACCGAGTCGCGCATGTGGATCACAAGCGGCAGCTCGGCGCTACGCGCGATTCCGATCTGGGCCTCGAACGCCGCCCGCTGAGCCTCGCGCGACGCGCCCTCGCGGTAGTAGTCGAGACCGGTCTCGCCGATCGCCCTCACACGCGGGTGCGCGGCGAGCTCCTCGACCTCGGCGGCCTCCCGCTCGTCGAAGCCGGTTGCCGAGTTCGGATGCCGTCCCACGCACGCGAACACCTCCTCGCGCGCCTCGGCGGCGGACACGGCGTCGCGGCCGGCCGCCGCGTCGATCCCGACGCTGAGGATCCGCCTCACCCCGACCTCCCGCGCCGCGGCCACCAGCTCCGCGTCGTCCGGCTCGCACAGCCCGAGGTGGGCGTGGGTGTCGACCACGGGGCGGCCTCAGCTCTCGAGCTTGGGGAACAGCGGCGCGATCCGCTCGACCCGCTGCCCGCCGCCGCGCGAGCCGAGCTCGGCCAGCTCGCGGCCGTCCTCGACGAGCGCGTCGAGGAGACGGTCCGACGTCGCGGGCATGTACGGATGCAGGAGCAGGGCGAGCACGCGGACGCCCTCGGCGAGCGAGTACAGAACCAGATCAAGCCGATCGCCTGCTCCGCTTCGCGTCCGCGGGCGATCGGGTTCCTGCTGGGA
>JBOGZH010000397.1:0-6369 GCA_050697095.1 Solirubrobacterales bacterium | reverse complement strand
CCAGCCGCACACGCGGACCCACATCAGACCTCTAGCGAACGAGATCACCCGGCGCATGGAGCTGTCGTGCTCGAGCCGTCCGACGTGGACCGGGAGGCGCAGGAGCGCGATTCGGAGCTCCCCGCGGCCGAGCCTCACGCGTGAGAGGCGGCCCTCCGGCCGCCTCTCAAACGGCGAGCGTCGTGCCCGCCTTGCCCGGGAGAGGTTCGCCCTCCTGAGTTCGCGCAATTTGCGTGATCGCTAGGACTTGAGCGCGTCCTCCGCCTCGGAGAGGCTCGGGTACACGGGAATGCGCCGGTCCATTGCCGTCAGCCGCAGCACCTGCAGCGGCTGGGCCGCCGCGGCCACCGCGAGCAAGGGCGGCGAGCCTTCGCCATCGTTGCCGAGTCTCTCGGAAGCGCGAAGCAGCGCCGCGATCACCGACGAGTCGATGAACGGGCACTCGCTGAGGTCGATCAGGATTGGGGTCGATTGGCGGTCGATTGCCGTCGTAACCGGGGCCTCGAGGAAGCTGACGGTCCCGAGGTCGAGCTCGCCCTCGATCCGGATCCTGTGAGGGCCCTCCGCGATCCTTTGCTCGGTGACTCGAACGCCCAACTACCCCATCACCTCCCGTTCGGATCGCGGTTTGCCCGGAAGCCCTGGGGCCGCCGATCGACGGCTTCGGCTCCTCGCCGATTCCAATAGAGGAAGGAGCTTGCCACGGGACCCGCTCGTTTCCCCTGCGGAAGCAGTCTATGGCTTCTCGGCCGGCTCGACGGGATCGGGCCAGCGCAGCGTCCGTGGCGCCTCGCGCATGCGGAGGATCCGCGCCGGGCTGCCCGCGACCACCGCGTTCGCGGGAACGTTCCGGGTGACGACGGAGTTCGCGCCGATGATCGAGTTGTCGCCGACCCGCACGCCGCGCAGGATGCAGGCGTTGTAGCCGATCCACACGTTCGAGCCGACGTCCACCGCGCGCTTGTAGATCCCCTGCCGGCGGACCGGCAGCTCGACATTCACCACGGCGTGATCGAAGTCGATGAACATCGCCCGGTCCGCGATCACGCACTGCTCCCCGATACGCACGTGCTGGTAGGCGGAGATCGTGCACTCCTGGCCCATCACCGTCTTCGCGCCGATCACGACCTCCCCCTCGTGACAGCGGATCTTTGTCCCGTCCCCGATCCACGCGAAGCGGCCGAATCGCACGGTTCCGCGTCGCCCGATCTGGATCTGAAGGCGGCGGCCGAGGAACAGCGGCCCGTCGGTCTCCCACCGCGAACCCGCTGTCGTGAGCAGCCGCCGCCGCAGGTAGCGGACCGCGAGCCGCGCGTAGCTCGGGGTCAGCATGCCATTGCGTGCCAGGAACCGGAGCAGGCCGAGCGGACCGGAACGGGGGCGCTGTACGAGCGCCTCCGGCTCCGTCGCGGCGGGCGGCGCGCCGGGCGCCTCCGGGAGGCTGGTTTCGGGCGCGCTCACGGGCTGATCATAGGAACCGCCCCCGTGCTATGCCTCTCATCTGACTCTCATCATGCACGGGGAGCCTGTAGGTCATGCGGGTGCTGATCGTCGAGGACGAGGTGAAAATGGCGGCCCTGATCCGTCGCGGCCTGCGCGAGGAGGGCATGGCCGTCGACGTGACGGAGCGCGGCGAGGACGCCCTGTGGATGGCGGGCTCGACCAACTATGACGCCATCGTGCTCGACGTGATGCTGCCGGGGATCGACGGCTTCGAGACCTGTCGCCGGCTCCGCGACGACGGCGTCTGGGCGCCGGTGATCATGCTGACCGCCCGCGACGCCGGCGGCGATCGCGTCGCCGGGCTCGACGGCGGTGCCGCCGACTACGTGACGAAGCCGTTCTCGTTCGCCGAGCTGCTCGCCCGCCTCCGCGCCCTCGCCCGCCGCGGGCCGGCA
Source organism: Solirubrobacterales bacterium (assembly GCA_050697095.1). Classification (GTDB taxonomy): domain Bacteria; phylum Actinomycetota; class Thermoleophilia; order Solirubrobacterales; family 70-9; genus DASPWW01. The sequence goes on along the minus strand of JBOGZH010000397.1, from coordinate 4,471 downwards.
GAGCGCCCCGTACTGCTCGAGGTCGGCGAGCTTCGCCTCGACCCGGCAACGCGGCAGGTGTGGCGCGGCGACGAGGAGATCTCGCTGTCCGCGAAGGAGTTCTCGCTGCTCGAGGTGTTCATGCGCCGGCCCGGCGAGGTGCTGTCCCGGCTCCAGCTCCTCGAGCACGCGTGGGACTACGGGTACGAGAACCGCTCCAACGTGGTCGACGTGTACATCCGCTACCTGCGCGAGAAGGTCGACAGGCCCTTCGGCGCGGACAGCATCGAGACCGTACGCGGCGCCGGGTACCGCCTGCGAAGGGCCGAGTGATGCTCGGCCACCTGTCGATCCGCGCGAAGCTCACGGCCGCCTTCGCCGCGGCGATGATCGTCGTGCTTGCGCTCGCCGGGTGGTTCGTTTACCTGCGCGTGTCCAGCGGGCTGACGGAGACGATCGACGACGGGCTGGAGGCCCGGGTCAACGACCTCGCGACGCTCGCCGCCGGCCCCGGCGACCCACCGCGCCGGCTCTCCGGTGGCCTCTTCGAGGGCGAGGGGGGGTTCTCCCAGATCCTCGGCCCTGACGGCACCGTGATAGCGACGACTTTGAAGCGGGGAACGGGCCCCGCGCTCGACCCGGCGCAGCTCGATCGCGCGGCGTCCGAGACCCTGCTGATCGATCAGGAAGTCTCCGGAATCGAGGGCGGGGCGCGGGTCCTCGCCCGCCCGGCGGGCTCGCCCGACGGGTCGGTGATACTCGTCGGGGGTGCCTCGACCGACGACCGCAGCGAGGCGCTCGCCGGGATCGCCGGCGCTTTCCTGATCGGGGCCCCGCTGGCGCTCGTGCTTGCCTCCGGGATCGGCTACCTGCTCGCCGCGAGGTCCCTCGCCCCGGTCGAGCAGATGCGCCGCAGGGCGAGCGAGATCACCCTGGAGCGAAGCGGGGAGCGACTTCCGCTCCCGCGCGCCGAGGACGAGATCCACCGCCTCGGCGAGACCCTGAACACGATGCTCGACCGAATCGAGGCTTCCCTGGAGCGCCAGCGGGTCTTCGTCGCCGATGCCTCTCACGAGCTGCGAACCCCGCTGGCGGTCCTGCGGGCCGAGCTCGAGCTTGCGGAGCGGTCCAGCCGCACACCGCAGGAGCTGGAGGCCGCCGTTCGCTCCGCGGCGGAGGAGGTCGATCGGCTCTCGCGGCTCGCTGAGGACCTGCTCGTGGTCGCCCGCTCCGATCAGGGTCGGCTCCCGATCAAGCAGGAGCGGGTCGACCTCGGCGCCCTGCTCGCGCGCGTGGGGGAGCGGTTCGGGCGCCGCGCGACCGAGGGCGGCCGCGAGATCGTCGTCGACGTCCCGCCTCATCTCGAGGCCGAGCTCGACGTCCTCCGCATCGAGCAGGCGCTCGGCAACCTGATCGACAATGCGCTTCGGCACGGGGCGGGCGACGTCCGACTCTCGGCCCAGCGGGACGACGGATTCGCGTTGCTCGAGGTCTCCGACCAGGGGCCGGGTTTTCCCGACGGGTTCGAGAACGAGGCGTTCGAGCGATTCACGCGCGCCGACGACGGCCGCACCGGTGGTGGAGCCGGGCTCGGTCTCGCGATTGTGGACGCGATCGCGTCGGCGCACGGTGGACGCGCGACGATCGCGGGCTCCGGAGAGCCCGCGACCACCGTGCGTGTCTCGGTGCCTCTGGGGTAAGGCAGCCGCGGGGCGGATCAGTCGTCGTTCGCGCCCTCGGCCCCCTCGTCTTCCGACTCGGAGCCGGTGTCGTCGTCCGCCGCCGTTCCGACGGGCTGGTACTGGTCGTCGATATGGACCTCGACCTGCGAGCCGTCGGCGCGCTGGACCTCGACCTCATAGACGCCGGCGCCGCCGGCCTCCTGGTACTCGGCCTCGAGGACGGTTCCACCGCCCACCGCGTCGAGCGCGGCCGCCTCGGCCTTCTCGGCGCTCGGGCCCGTGACCTGCTCCTCGGACTCGCCGCCGCCCACCGCGTACGCGATGCCGACGCCGCCCGCGGCGAGCGCCGCGACCGCCGCCGCGATGGCGACGATCTTTCGATTGATCTTCATCGGATTGGACCTCCGTGGATCTCGCTTGAGTCTCCCTGCGTTGACGTTCCCTTGTAGAGATCGGCGATGAGTTGCTCTCATGCGCCTCTCATCCCCTGCTCTTAGTCCTTGTATCGCGCCCGCCGGGAGCGGGCCGGGAATCGGCCAATCCGAAGGGAGATCAAAGATGACGACCACACTCGGGAAGCCCATCGCGGCCGCCCTGGTCGTGCTCGCCGCGGCGTTCGCGGTTGCTGCGTGTGGCGAGGACGATGAAGGCGGGACCGCCGGCTCGGACCTCCCGCAGGGAAGCGAGCCGGTGGACCTGAATCCGGACCACTTCACGACCAAGATCGACAACCCGTACTGGCCGATGGAGCCCGGCAGCAGGTGGGTGTACGTCGAGACCGACGAGGATGGGAAGCATCGGATCGTGGTCACGGTCACCGACAGGACGAAGCGGATCGCCAACGGGATCGAGGCCAGGGTCGTGCGCGACGTGGTCAGCAACGGCGAGCCGATCGAGATCACCGACGACTGGTACGCGCAGGACTCCGAGGGCAATGTGTGGTACATGGGCGAGAAGACCGCCGAGTACGAGCAAGGCAAGCTCGTGACGCGGGCGGGCTCGTTCGAGGCCGGCGTCGACGGGGCGCAGGCCGGGATCATCATGCCCGCCGACCCCGAGGTTGGCCAGAGCTACCGTCAGGAGTACTACAAGGGCAAGGCGGAGGACGAGGGCAAGGTCGTCAGCCTCGACACGCAGGCCGAGGTGCCGGCCGGCCATTTCCCGCACACCGTGTTGATCAACGACCTCAACCCGCTGGAGCCGCAGGTCTCCGAGCTGAAGTTCTACGAAAAGGGCCTCGGCCCGGTGCTGGCCGTCTCGGTGTCCGGTGAGGCCGGCGACCGCGAGGAGCTGGTCAGCTTCCAGCAGCCGTAGGACACGGGTTGCCCAGGGGTGGCGTTTTGATCGTCACCTAGACTCCGCCCCGGGATGGCCACCGGCAGCGCCAAGTCCCCAACAGGCACGGAGCCGCTCTCCGAGCGGCTGCTTGCCGGCGAGGGGCGGGCGCTGGCGCGTGCGATCACCCTGATCGAGAACGGCGACCCGGCGGGGTGGGAGCTGGTACAGGAGGTGTACCCGAGGACCGGCCGAGCGAGGATCGTCGGGATCACGGGTCCGCCGGGGGTCGGCAAGAGCACCCTGATCGGGGCGCTGACCAAGGAGCTGCGGGCGGGCGAGCGCGAGGTCGGGGTGCTGTCGATCGACCCGTCGAGCCCCTTCACCCGCGGGGCGCTGCTGGGGGATCGAATCAGACTCTCCGACCACTTCCTCGACCCCGGGGTGTTCATCCGCTCGATGGCGAGCCGCGGAGCGCTCGGCGGGCTTGCGGAGGCGGCGCTTCAGGCCGCGCTGCTGATGGACGCCTCCGGCAAGGACGACATCCTGCTAGAGACCGTGGGCGTGGGCCAGGGGGAGATCGACGTCGTCGACCACGCCGACACGATCGTGCTCGCACTGATGCCCGGGTCGGGCGACTCGATCCAGGCCCTGAAGGCCGGCGTGATGGAGATCCCGGACGTGATCGTGATCAACAAGGCCGACCACCCGCTCACCGACACGATGGAGCGCGAGGTGCGAACCGTGCTGTCGCTCGGGCCGACGGGGTCGTGGAGCGTCCCCGTGGTTCGCACGGAGGCGGCGAGGGCGGAGGGGGTGGCCGACCTGCTGGCCCGGATCGACGAGCACCGCGCCCACATCGAGGCGGAAGGGACGCTCACCGAGCGCCGGGAGCGCAACCTGCGAAACGAGGTCCTCGGCCTCGCCGCCGCGCGGCTGAGGCGCGAGCTCGGCGCGCGAGCGGAGGGCGATCCCGAGGTGGCCGAGCTCCTCGGACGCGTCGTGAGGCGGGAGACGGACCCGGCGTCCGCGGCGCGCGAGTTGCTGGATAAGGGCGGGGATGAGTGAGCCGGGCGATACCGTCGAGCGCCCCGGAGTCGACGAGGTGAAGGGCTGGGTCGGCGCGCGACTCGACGAGATCGGCGGCGCTAGCGTCGGCAAGATCGAGGGCGTCTACGTCGACGAGCGAAGCGGCGAGCCGGAATGGCTGCTCGTCAAGACCGGCCGCTTCGGGCGCCGCTCGCTGGTGCCGGCCCGCGACGCGGTCGGGGGCGTGGGCCATGTGTGGGTCCCGTTCCCGCGCGACACGCTGCGCGGCGCGCCCAGGGTCGAGCCGGGGCACCCGCTCGACATCGAGCGCGAGACCGAGCTCTCGACGCACTACGGCATCGCCAGGGCGGCCCAGCTTGCGGATCGCGCGCCGGGGGCGGTCACCTCGCGCCCGGCCGAGTAGTGCCCCGATGGGGCACTAGGCACCGAGCTCGCGAGCGATCACCATCTGCTGGACCTCGTCGGTCCCCTCGCCGATCGTGAGG
>JBOGZH010000396.1:0-3871 GCA_050697095.1 Solirubrobacterales bacterium | reverse complement strand
GGTCGGGGCTGAGTGCCACCCGGTGTGGGACGTCGACTGCTTCCATCGTTTCCTCCTCGAGTCGTCGCTTGATGCCCGTGAGCGTCGCGGCCCAGGGCTCGGCGTACTTGCTCACCCAGCGGTCGTGGACGAGCCGGATCGGGACCGGGTTCAGGAAGTGGAGCTTCTCGCGACCGCGCCTTCGCGTGGTCACGAGGTTCGCCTCCTCGAGCACCCGCAGGTGCTTCATCACGCCGAAGCGCGTCATCGGCAGCCCCCGCTCCAGCGCGCTGAGCGTCTGCCCGTCCTGCTCGAACAGCTCGTCGAGCAGGCTCCTGCGCGTCGGGTCGGCGAGGGCTCTGAACACCGCGTCCATGCCCAGATAATACGTGACTTTTAGGTCACATGTCAACCGCACGATCTATGGCGAGCCCCGGGGTACCGCTCTCGCTGCTGCTACCGTCTTCCGGGTCGGGTGACGCCGTTGTCGCCCGAGAGGTTCCGTTTCTCGCTGCGCTCCGTGAGCGTTTTCGGGGTTACTGGATCTCCCCGACGTTCAGACAAGGAGCGCACACAATGTCGCAGTCATTCGCCGATCTCGGCGTGTCACGCCAGATCGCGGACGCCCTCGCCAAGCGAGGCATCCACGAACCCTTCGCCGTCCAGCGGCTCGCGATCGCGGACGTGCTCGCGGGGCGGGACGTGCTCGTCCAGTCCCCGACCGGGTCCGGCAAGACCCTGGCGTTCGGGGTCCCGATCGCGGACCGTCTCGAGCCGGGCCGGCCGCGTCCCTCGGCGCTGGTGCTGGCCCCGACCCGGGAGCTGGCCGCGCAGATCGTCGAGGAGGTCGGGCCGGTGGCGGGAGCCAGGGGCCTGTCCGTCGCGGCGGTCTACGGCGGCGTCGGCTTCGGGCCCCAGATCAAGCGCGCCTCCAAGGCCCACATCGTGGTCGCGACGCCGGGGCGGCTCGAGGACCTGCTCCAGCGCGGCGCGCTGAGCATCGACCACGTCCGGATCCTCGTCCTCGACGAGGCGGACCGGATGCTGGACATGGGCTTCAAGCCCGCGGTGGACCGGATCGACAAGCGGACGCCGGCGAAGCGCCAGACGCTGTTCTTCTCGGCGACGCTTCAGGGCGCGATCGGGAAGGTGGCCGCCGCGTACACGCACGACGCGCGCCGCCACGTGCACGCCCCGAAGCCCGAGAAGCGCGCCCCGGTCTCGCACCGCTTCGTCAACGTCGACTCCCAGGGAGCGAAGCTGCCCGCGCTCGTCGGCGAGCTGCGCGGCGGGCGGCCCGGGCGCACGCTCGTGTTCGTGCGGACCAAGCGCGGCGCCGACCGCCTGGTGAAGCGCCTCTCCCGGGAGAACCTGCAGGCGGCCGCGATGCACGGGAACAAGTCGCAGGCCCAGCGCCAGAGGGCGCTGGCCCGCTTCGAGCGCGGCGACGTCCAGACGCTGGTCGCGACCGACGTCGCAGCGCGCGGCATCGACGTCCCCGACATCGAACACGTGATCAACTTCGACGCCCCGCCGGACCGCGACGCCTACCTCCACCGGGTGGGTCGCACCGGGCGCGCCGGGCGCGGCGGCGCCGGCGTCAGCTTCGTGCTCGAGGAGGAGTCGAGGGAGATGCGGCGGATCGCCTCCGACCTCGGGATCAAGCCCAAGCTCGACGGCCGGCACGACGCCGGCAATGCCCAGCGCTCGAACCGGACCCACCGCTCCCGCAACGGCCACTCGTCCGGGAGGCGAAACCGGCGACGTCGCTAGTGCCGACCCGGCCCTAGCCGACTATCGTCCAGGCGGTGGCCGACCCCGAGTTGTCGCTGGTCGAGTTTCCCGCCGATGACCCCGAGCGGGCGCGGCGCTTCTGGGGCGGGCTCCTCGGCGTCGAGCTGGATGCTCGCGAGGACGGCGAGGGGGAGGGGTGGCAGACGCACTCGGGCGATCCCGCGGTCGGCGTCCATGCCCGCGGGCGCGGCCCCGGGGACTCGTTCTCGCTTCCCTACTTCGTCGTCGCCGACCTCGCGGAGGCGCTGAGCCGGGTCGAGGCGCTGGGCGGGAGCGTCGTCCACCCGGGTGAGCGGTGGGCGATCTGCAAGGACTCCGAGGGGAGCCCGTTCGGGCTGGCGCGCGGCGGCGCCTAGCCGGAGCTCGGCGGCGCCTGGGCGGCCGAGCGGCGCTCGGCCTCGGCCTTCAGCTGGGGCAGCGCGTTGTCGAGGCTCTCCTGAAGCATCTTTTGCATCCGGCCCCTGAGCAGGCGCGGGAGCACTCCCTCCCACGACTCCTCGGTGTGGACCAGCGTCCCGCCGTCGCGGGGCTCGAAGCGCCACGCGTGAACGGCCTTGATGCCGGCCGTCTTCCCGGTCCAGCCGATCCCGCGCGGGGGCTCCACCTCCCGGATCGTCGAGCTGATCGTGCCCGGCCCGGGCTTCCACTTGAACCGCGTGCCCTCGGCCACGGGCCCGTCGATCGACATCGACTTCACGGTGGGATCCCAGTCCGGCCAGCGCTCGAAGTCGGCGATCACGTCCCACACCAGCTCGGGCGGCGCAGCGACCTCGATCTCGCTCGATGCCACCGCGGGCGCGCCCGCCTTGACCCGCACGGCTACTCCGTGACGACCCGGAAGCGCCCCTTGCTGTCGGCGTCGTCGCGAACCTTCTCGAGCCGGCCCGACTGGCGGGCGTCCTTGAACGCCTGCTTGAACTTCGGCTTTCCGACGCCGAGCTTCCCCGCGAGGTCGTCGCGCGTGAACTCCGACTGAGCGAGATCCCGAGCCGCTCTTATCACTTGGTCGGTCGTGACGGTCTTCGCCATCGTGAGCTTCCTCCTTCGTAGTCCCCCTCTGCGGAAGCGTCGGCTCGAAGGGCGGAGGGGAAGGAAAAACCCAGCGGGCTACGTCCAGGGTAGCGGCACCGGGCACGCAGGCACCCCCGATAGGCGCGAGACTGGCGCCGTGCCCGCGAGGATCGTGATCGCCGGCGGCGGCTTCGGCGGCCTGTACGCCGCACGCGAGCTGGAGCGTCGCCTCGCGCCTGGGAGCGCCGAGGTCACGCTCGTCAATGACGGCAACTTCCTCCTCTACGCGCCGCTGCTCCCGGGAGTGGGCGGGGGCACGCTCGAGCCGCGCCACGTGGTCGTCCCGCTGCGCGAGGAGCTGCGCGGGACCGAGGTCCGGATCGGCGAGGTGGTGGGCGCCGACCCCGACCGCTCCGTCCTGCGCGTCACCTCGCCCGCGGGCGACCCCGAGGAGCTCGGCTACGACCACCTGGTCGTCGCGCTGGGCTCGACCTCCAGGCACCCGAAGGTCCCCGGGCTCGCCGAGCACTCGATCCCGTTCAAGAGCGTCGCCGACGCGCTGGCGCTGCGAAACCGCGTGATCGCGAGCTTCGAGCGCGCGGAGGCGATCGACGACCCCGACGAGCGCGGCTCGCACCTCAGCTACGTCTTCGCCGGCGGCGGGTACACCGGCGTCGAGGCCCTCGCCGAGATCGAGGACTTCGCCGCCGACGTGGTCGGCCTCTATCCGCGCTGCGCGAAGCAGGGGATGCGCTGGGTGCTGGTCGAGGGCGAGCCGCGGATCATGAGCAGGGAGATGCCGGAGCGCCTGTCGGAGTTCACGACCCGCGAGCTCCAGGCACGCGGGATCGAGGTCCAGACCGGGGTCCACGTCGACGAGGTGACGGAGCGGAGCGTCCACATGACGACCGGGGAGAAGATCCCCGCCCGCACCCTCGTGTGGACGGCGGGCGTCACTCCGTGCTCGGTGGTCGCCGAGCTCGGCCTCCCGCTCGACCGCCACGGCCGGATCACGACCGACTCGCACATGCGCGTCGAGGGCCACCGCGACGTGTGGGGGATCGGCGACGCGGCCGCGGTCCCGGAC
>JBOGZH010000395.1:0-8886 GCA_050697095.1 Solirubrobacterales bacterium | reverse complement strand
GTGATCGCACTGCACGAGGAGGACCCGGAGCTGTCCGGGGACGGCGCCATGCACGAGGGGCCGGTGTCCGCCGCGCTCGGCCTCGCGGGGATCCCGTCGGTCTCGGAGTCGACGATGATCGCGCGCGACGCGACGCTGGCGGCCTACGAGGAGGCACGGGTCCACGTGCTGCACCTGTCGGCGCGGGAGTCGGTCGAGGCCGTGGCGCGGGCAAAGGAGGCGGGAGCGCGGATCACCGCGGAGGTCACCCCGCACCACCTCACGCTGACCGACGAGGCGGTCCGCGGCCTCGACGCCCGCTTCAAGATGAACCCGCCGCTGCGCTCCGAGGAGGATCGCCTCGCACTGATCGAGGGCCTGCGCGTCGGCGTGATCGACTGCGTCGCGACCGACCACGCGCCGCACGCCTCCGACGAGAAGGAAGTGCCGTTCGAGGAGGCGGCGATGGGCGTCACCGGCCTGGAGACCGCCTTCCCCGTCCTTTACACGGAGCTGGTGATCTCCGGCGTGCTCGACCTCGAGCTGCTCGTCGAGCGGATGACGGCGGGGGCGGCCGCGTTCGGCTTCGACGTTCCGACGGTGGAGCCCGGAAGCGAGGCGAACGTGGTGCTGATCGACCCCGAGGCCGAGTGGGAGGCGGGGGCGGAGGGGTGGGAGAGCCGCTCGGAGAACTCCTGCTTCGCGGGCCACCGGTTGCGCGGGCGGGTGCTGATGACGGTCGCCGCGGGCCAGGTCGCCTACCGGCAGCGAAGCTTCGCGATGGGGGTGGCTGCGTGAGCGCGAGGCTCAACAAGGGTGGGGGCGGGCGGGGAATTTGATGTTGGGCCGAGCGCGAACCGAGGTGATGTTGTGAGGGCGGGGACGGAGGTCGGGCGCGCCGAGCTCGCCCACCGCATAACCGGGTCGAAGCTCGATCCCGGGCGCGCGGTCCTCGTCGTGATCGACATCCAGGAGGCGTTCCGGAAGGCGATCCCGGTGTTCGACGACGTAGCACGCGCGAGCGGTGTGCTGGTGGAGGGCGCGAAGGCGGTCGGCGTCCCGATCCTCGCCACGGAGCAGTACCCGAAGGGGCTGGGGCACACGGTGCCCGAGGTCGCCGAGCATCTCCCCGCGGGCGTGGAGCCGATCGAGAAGGTCGTGTTCTCGGCGGTCGAGGCCGACGGCTTCGATCTCGGCGGCGCCGACCAGGCGCTCGTGTGCGGGATCGAGACGCACGTATGCGTGAACCAGACCGTGCTCGACCTCCTCGCCCGGGGGATCGACGTCCACGTTGCCGAGGACGCGGTCGGCTCGCGCTCGAAGCAGAACTGGAAGCTCGGCCTCCACAAGGTCGAGCACGTGGGCGCGACCCTGACCTCGGTTGAGACGGCGCTGTTCGAGCTCGTCCGTGGCTCCGGGACGGACGAGTTCAAGCGGGTTCAGAAGCTGATCCTCGAGTACGCACCATGAGCGGCTACGTGCTGCTGGAGGACGGGGCCCGCTTCGACGGCGATCTTTGCGGTGCTCCCGAGGCGATCACCGGGGAGGTCGTCTTCAACACCTCGATGACCGGCTACCAGGAGGCGGTCACCGACCCTTCCTACGCGGGTCAGCTGATCACCTTCACCTATCCGCTGATCGGCAACTACGGCGTCTCGGAGGACGCGATGGAGTCGGATCGCGTGCAGGCGCGGGGGGTGATCATGCGCGAGGCGAAGAACTCCGAGGACTCCGCCGACGCCGAGGGCGGGTGGCTCGACTGGCTGCGCGACTGTGGCGTGCCGGCTATCGGCGGGATCGACACGCGCGCGCTCGTGCGCCACATACGCGAGCGCGGGGCGATGCGGGGCGGAATCTTCCCCGCCGAGCTGGCCGAGGCCGAGGCGCGCGAGCGGGTCGACGCCGAGCCCTCGATGCTGGGCGCGGACCTGGCGCGGGAGGTGAGCCCGGAGGAGCCGGTCGAGCTCGACGGCGATGGTCCCCACGTGGTCGGGATCGACACCGGGATCAAGCTATCCATCGTTCGACAGTTGCGCGAGCGCGATTGCCGCTTGACCCTGTTTCCGTGCACCGTTTCGCCCCAGGACGTGCTTGCGTCAGATCCCGACCTCGTCTTTCTCGCCAACGGGCCCGGAGACCCGGCGGCCCTCGACTACGTCGTCGACACGGTCCGCGAGCTGGTCGGCAAGACGCCCGTGTTCGGGATCTGCCTCGGCCACCAGCTGCTGTGCCGCGCGGTCGGGCTGGAGACCTTCAAGCTGCGCTTCGGGCACCGCGGCGCCAACCATCCTGTCAAGGACCTGGCCAGCGGAAGGATCGACATCACCTCGCAGAACCACGGCTTCGCGGTCAGCGGTCCCGGAGGGGAGGCGGAGATCGAGGGCGACGAGCCGGTGCGCTGGGAGACCGGCTTCGGCGCCGCCGAGCTGTCCCACCTGAACCTCTATGACCGCACCGTCGAGGGCCTCGTGCTCAAGGACATCCCCGGCGCGACCGTCCAGTACCACCCCGAGGCCGGCCCCGGACCGCACGACGCCAGATACCTTTTCGACCGCTTCCTGGAGCTGGCGGCGTGATGGCCGAGGCGCTTAGCGACGTCCAGCGGCGCAACCTCGCGATCGCGAAGCGGGTGGCGGAGATCAACGAGCGCGGGGGAGTGGAGGCTGTCGAGGCGGCCTTCGACGACTTCTTCCACCCCGACTTCGAGTGGAGGCCGGGGTTGGCGGGCCTCGGCGCGGAGGTCTACCGGGGTCGGGATGGCTACCGCGAGTTCATCGCCGAGATGAAGACGATCGCCACAGACTCCGCCGTCAGCGTCGTCGAGATTCGAGCCGTCGGCGAAACTCACATACTGACCCTGGGTCGCCTCCACTTCGTCGGCAAGGGGAGCGATCTGACGCTCGACAGCGAGTACGGGGTTCTCTACAGGATCGAGGACGGTCGGGCCAGGTCGGGGCGCTCCTTCCTATCTCATGCGGACGCCGAGGCGGAGGCGCGCCGGCTCGAGCGGGAGTCGCCGGTTGGTTAGGGGCGAGGACAAGGACCTCCAGCGCCAGAACGTGGAGCTCGTCAAGCGGGCTCTCGAGGTTTCCGAGCGCGATGGGTTCGCCGGGCTCGCGGCGCAGTTCGACAGCTTCTTTCACCCCGAGTTCGAGTGGACGCCGCGGATGGTCGGGTTCGGCGAGCGGACCTACCGCGGCCGGGAGGGATTCGATGGATACGTCCACGACGTCGCGGAGACGGTGGGCGAGGTGAGCTTCAGCGCGAGCGACGTGCACGCGGTGGGCGACGACCGGGTGCTGGCGCTGGGCCGCGTGAGGCTGGTCGGCCGGGAGAGCGGGCTGCCCCTGGAGGACGAGTACGGGATCCTCTACCTCCTCGAGGGAGGCCGCATGGTCTCCGCCCGGGCATTTCTCTCTCACGCGGAGGCCGAGGAGGCCGCGGCGGATGCCTAGGCGCGACGACATCCGCAAGATCCTCCTGATCGGGTCGGGGCCGATCGTTATCGGGCAGGCGGCGGAGTTCGACTACTCCGGCGTGCAGGCGTGCAAGGTGCTGCTGGAGGAGGGCTACGAGGTCGTGCTCGTGAACTCGAACCCGGCGACGATCATGACCGACCCCGAGTTCGCCCACCGCACCTACATCGAGCCGTTGCTTCCCGCCACCGTGGCGCGGATCGTGGAGCGCGAGCGCCCCGACGCGCTTCTCCCGACGCTCGGGGGGCAGACCGCGCTCAACCTCGCCAAGGCGCTCCACGACGACGGCACCCTGGAGCGCTTCGGGGTCGAGCTGATCGGCGCCGACTACGAGGCGATACATCGCGCCGAGGACCGCGAGGCATTCCGGGAGACGATGGAGGGCGCCGGGCTGCGCGTTCCGTGGTCGGAGATCGTGACCGGCGTCGGCGAGGCCGAGCGGGGTCTGGGCGAGGGGCGAATCACGCTCCCCGCGATCGTGCGGCCGGCGTTCACGCTCGGCGGCCACGGAGGGGGCGTGGGGCGGACGGAGACCGAGCTGTGCCAGGTGGTCTCCGAGGGACTGGCGGCGAGCCCGATCAACCAGGTGCTGGTCGAGGAGTCGGTTCTCGGGTGGGGCGAGTTCGAGCTCGAGGTGATGCGGGACCTGAACGACAACGTCGTCGTGATCTGCTCGATCGAGAACGTGGACCCGATGGGAGTCCACACCGGCGACAGCGTCACCGTGGCGCCGGCGCAGACGCTCACCGACCGCCTCTACCAGGAGCTTCGCGATCAGGCCCTGCGGGTGATCCGCGCGGTTGGCGTCGAGACCGGCGGGTCCAACATCCAGTTCGCGGTCGAGCCCCAGAGCGGCGAGATCGTTGTGATCGAGATGAACCCGCGCGTGTCGCGGAGCTCCGCGCTGGCCTCCAAGGCGACCGGCTTTCCGATCGCCAAGATCGCCGCCAAGCTGGCGGTGGGCTTCGCGCTGGAGGAGATCCCCAACGACATCACCCAGGCGACCCCGGCGTCCTTCGAGCCGACGATCGACTACGTCGTCACCAAGGTGCCACGGTTCGCGTTTGAGAAGTTCCCCGGGGCGGAGGGACGTCTGTCCACCCACATGAAGTCGGTCGGCGAGGCGATGGCGATCGGGCGCACGTTTCGCGAGTCCTTCGCGAAGGCGATGCGCTCCCGCGAGCTCGACTCGCCGGCTGAGATCCCCTATTCGACCGGGGAGATCCTCGACCGCCTCGAGACCCCCTCTTCGGATCGCTACGACCTCCTGCTGGAGGCCTTCCGGCGCGGCGCGCGGATCGAGGAGGTGGGCGAGCGGACCTCGATCGACCGGTGGTTCCTGCGCGAGCTTGAGGCGCTCGCCAACGAGGGGGACGGGACGGAGGGCCTCGCCCGCAGCTACCGCTCGGTCGATACCTGCGCCGCCGAGTTCGAGGCCCGCACGCCCTACTACTACAGCGCCCACGAGCGCCGCGGTCCCGGCGGCCCTGCGGGCGAGGTCCGCCGCGGCGACCGTCCCTCGATCGTCATCCTCGGGTCGGGGCCGAACCGGATCGGCCAGGGGATCGAGTTCGACTACTGCTGCGTCCATGCCGCGATGACGGTGCGCGAGTCGGGGCGCGACGCGGTGATGATCAACTGCAATCCGGAGACGGTCTCCACGGACTACGACACCTCGGACCGCCTCTACTTCGAGCCCCTGACCGCCGAGGACGTGCTCGCCGTCGTCGAGGTCGAGAACCCCGAGGGCGTGATCGTCCAGTTCGGAGGGCAGACCCCGCTCCGCCTCGCGCGCTCGCTGGAGGAGGCGGGGGTGACGCTGCTCGGGACCCCGGTCGACGCGATCGACCTCGCGGAGGACCGGGGGCGCTTCGCGGCCCTGCTCAGCGGCCTGGGAATCGCGCATCCGCCGTACGGCACCGCGTTGTCGGCCGAGGAGGGCGGCGTGATCGCGGAGCGGGTCGGCTTCCCGCTTCTCGTCCGCCCCTCCTACGTGCTCGGGGGCCGCGCGATGGAGATCTGCTACTCGCCCGAGGGACTCGCCGCGTACCTGGAGGCGAACGTGAAGGCCGACCAGGAGCACCCCCTGCTGCTGGACCGCTTCCTCGAGAACGCGATCGAGGTGGACGTCGACGCGCTCGCCGACGGCGACGAGGTCCACATCGCGGCGATCATGCAGCACGTCGAGGAGGCCGGCGTGCACTCCGGCGACTCGGCCTGCGTGATCCCCCCGATGAGCCTCGGCGAGGAGATGCTCGAGGAGATCCGCGAGACCACGCGGAGAATCGCGCTCGAGCTCGGGGTCATCGGGCTGATCAACATCCAGTATGGGGTCGCCGCCGGGGAGCTGTACGTCCTGGAGGCCAACCCGCGCGCATCGCGGACGGTCCCCTTCGTCAGCAAGGCGGTCGGGGTGCCGCTGGCCAAGGTCGCCTGCCGGCTGATGCTCGGCGAGCCCCTCGCCGACCGGGAGCTCCCCGCGCCTCCCACCGAGCAGGTCAGCGTGAAGGAGGCGGTGATGCCCTTCGCGCGCTTCGGCGGCGTCGACGCCGTGCTGGGCCCGGAGATGAAGAGCACCGGCGAGGTGATGGGGATCGCGCGCGACTTCCCGACCGCGTTCGGCAAGGCCCAGGGAGCGGCGGGCGTCGGCCTGCCGGACGAGGGCACGGTGTTCATCACGGTCACCGACACCGACAAGGCCGCGGCGACGCAGATCGCGGCGCGCTTCCACGACCTCGGCTTCCGGATCATCGCCACCGCCGGCACGGCGCAGGCGATCTCGCGCATGGGGGTTCCGGTGACCGCGATCAACAAGATCGCCGAGGGCTCGCCGCACGTCGTCGACTACATCACCCAGGGCGAGGTGAGCATGGTGATCAACACGCCGACGGGAAGCGGGGCGCGCAGCGACGGCTACGAGATCCGCACCGCCGCCGTGCGCCGTGGGATTCCGTGCCTGACGACGATGACCGGCGCATCCGCGGCCGCGCGGGCGATCTTCGCCCAGCGAGCCGAGGCGGCGGAGGTGCGCTCGCTGCAGGAGATGCACGCCGGGCTGCGGCCGGAGCGCGTGGAGCGGGCGTGAGGGCAATCGCCCCGTGGGGGCGACGCTTGGCCGAGGTGGTGGACAACCGGGCCTCGGGCGCCTACCGGATCTTCACCGCCCTGGATCGTGAGGGTCCGGAGCCTCGCGCGGGGCAGTTCTACATGCTCGTCGCCGGGAAGCACTGGGAGGCGCGGGGTGAGCGGCCCTACCTGCCGCGAGCCTTTTCCGTCGCCGAGGCGATCACGGGACCGGACGGCGTGCGACTCGACTTCCTCGTCGAGGGAGTGGGGCCGGGAACCGAGCGCCTGGCAGACCTGGAGGTGGGGGAGGGGCTGTGGCTCACCGGGCCGCTCGGACGGCCGTTCTCGCCCCCGGGCGAGCTCGCGGATGGGGCGGCCGGGGCGATCCTCGCCGGGGGCGGAATCGGGGTCGCGCCGCTCGCGATCTGGCGCACCCGGCTCGCCGGGGCCGGCGTTCCCGCCCGCGTCCTGCTCGGGTTTCGCGACCGGGTGCATTCGGGCGGCCTAGAGCTGTTCGACTGCTCGGAGATCCGGCTCGCGAGCGAGGACGGCCACACCGGGCACCGTGGCTACGTGACCGAGCTGCTCTCGGTCCTGCTCGAGGGCGACGACGCGGACACGGCGGCGGTTTACGCCTGCGGCCCGCCCGCGATGCTCGAGGCGGTGCGCGCGATGTGCGCGCAGCGGGGGGTCGCGGCGGAGCTGGCGATGGAGTCGCCCATGGCCTGCGGGTTCGGCGCCTGCATGGGCTGCGCGATTCCGCTCGCGGAGGGTGGCTACATGCGCCTGTGCGTGGACGGGCCGGTGGTAGAGGCGAGTCGGATCGAGACCGCGCTCGTAGCGGGGTCGGGGCATTGAGCGGGGGAGTAGCCAGTTGTCAGTAGTCAGTGGTCAGGTAGAGATGCGGACGGAGATCGCCGGGGTGGAGCTGAAGCATCCCGTGCTGAACGGGTCGGGGACGTTCGACGCGATCGCCGCTCAGCGCGCATTCGGGTCGGCGGTGCGGGACCGCTTCCCGTTTTCCGCCTTCGTCTCGAAGACGATCACCCCCGAGCCCCGCGCCGGGAACCCGCCGCCGCGCCTCTTCGAGACGCCGGCGGGGATGATCAACTCGATCGGACTCCCGAACAAGGGCCTCGACGGCTTTCTCGCCTCCGACCTGCCGGAGCTCGCGGAGCTCCCCGTTCCGCTGATCGTGTCGGTGATGGGACGCAGCCACGAGGAGTTCGTGCGCCTGGTCGAGGGGGTGGCGCCGCGCGAGGAGGTGGCGGGGCTGGAGCTGAACGTGTCGTGCCCGAACGTCGACTCGGGCCTGATCGTCGGCGAGGAGCCGGAGGAGACGCTCACGCTGGTCCGGACGCTCCGCGGCCTTACCGCGAAGCCGCTGATCGTCAAGCTGACGCCGAACGTCGCCGACCCCGGCGCGGTCGCCCGCGTCGCCGAGCAGCAGGGCGCCGACGCCGTCTCTCTGATCAACACGCTGAAGGCGACGGCGGTCGATCCGACCACTTTTCGACCGTGGCTCGGTGCCGGGAGGGGTGGTCTCTCCGGCCCCGCGGTGCGGGCGATTGCGCTGGAGCAGGTGCGCTCGGTTGCCGCCGCCGTCGCGATCCCGGTGATCGGGATGGGCGGGATCGAGAGCGGGGAGGATGCCGCTCAGTTCATCGCCGCCGGGGCGACGGCGGTGGCGGTCGGGACGGCGAGCTTTCGCGATCCGGTCGCCGGGGAGCGGGTCGGGATCGAGCTCGGCGAGGAGCTCCACCGGGGCGGGTTCGGTGGGATCGCGGAGATTCGGGGGCGAGCGGGGGCGTAGACCCTCAACCAGAGGTCGATGCGAATTCGTCCGAAAGAGCGCCGTCCCCCCTTGCGTCCGGCGACACCGCGGATATACTCGCGCCTCGCTGTGGCCGGTCCCTCCGTCCAAACGCCCGCAACCGCTGTTCCGGAGAGAACCCACGAGCAACGGATGCGGGCCCTTCGGCGGGCCAACGAAATCCGGACCAAGCGGGCTCAGCTGAAGCGCGATCTCAAGGCCGGCAAGATGATGATCGAGACCCTGCTGCTCGACCCGCCCGAGCACGTGCTCTCGGCGAAGGCGTTCGACATGATCCTCGCCGTGCCGAAGTACGGGCGCGTGAAGGCGAACCGGATCCTCGGGCAGTGCAGGATCTCTCCCAGCAAGACGATCGGCGGCCTCTCGGAGCGCCAGCGCGCCGAGCTGGTCGGCCAGCTTCGCCGCTAGTGCCCCGTCCACCAATGGATGCCCCGTTCTGGCGGCTGCGAGTCTGCGCCTGGCTGCGTCCTCAGTCGCCGAAATGGCGCTGCCATTCCGGCTCCCTGCGTCCTTGCCATGCTTGACTCTCGC
>JBOGZH010000394.1:0-3090 GCA_050697095.1 Solirubrobacterales bacterium | reverse complement strand
CAAGGTGCCCGAGCGGGAAAAGGGGGAGGTGCTGGCCGCGTTTGCCGCCCACAAGGGCGAGGTGAACGAGGGATATTCCCAGCAGTCCTGAGAGGGGAATCACACGACCGGATAGACAGCTGCAGCTCGGTCCCTCCTCTGTCGCGGGGCGATGAGGTTCCGAGACGGCCGAGAAGCCTTACTGACGCGCCCGAGAGTGCACCCGCGGCGTGCGGTCGACGTTTGCAAGCCGCAGGCCGTCTTAGGAGAACCCGGCTCGACGACGCGCACGAACACCAGGCGGCGTCTAAGGATTCCGGCGAGCGCACGAGCCACGCGCACGACGCCCGTTGCGGACGTCGAGTCGTCGACACCGCAAATGATCGAGCCAGCCATCGGAGCCATCGGGACCTCCCACTTCGCTTAGCTCGAGGTTCGCCTACCTCGATCGTGGGTGCCATCGGGTCAGCCCCCGATCTCTGGCCGCTTTCGGCTCCACCCGTATCGCGGAGACCGGCACGGAGCTCGTTCGGCGAGCAGATGGACTGCTGCCGAGCACGAATGGGGCCGCCACCCAATGGCCAGAGGGGTGCTCGGAGGTCAAGCTGGACGAGACGGCATGTACGAGCCGAAGCGAGCTTCCCGCCGTCGGCAAGAAGAGAGGAGGAGGACGATGGGTCTGATCGTTGTAGGCGTCGACCACTCGGCAGGAGCGAAGGCGGCGCTCCGCTTCGCGCTGGACGAGGCGCGGCTCCGTGGGTCGAGGCTGCGCGCCGTCCACGCCTGGCACGTCAACTACATCGGCGCTGGCTATCTGGCGATCTCGCAACCCGTTCTCGACGCCGAGGGCTACCAGATACGCGATGCCGCCGAGGCGGCGCTCGAGGCGACCCTGGACGAGGTCGTGTCCGATACCGACGACGTGGAGATCGAGCGCCGCGTCGTCGAGGGAGCTCCGGCCTCGGTCCTCGTCGACGAGTCGCGAGCGGCCGACCTGCTGGTCGTGGGATCGCGCGGCCACGGGGGCTTCACCGGGCTGCTGCTCGGGTCGGTGAGCCAGCAGTGCGCCCAGCACGCCGAATGCCCGGTCGTCATCGTTCGGGCGCCTTCGGGGACGTCCGACTAAGACGTCGTGGACCTCCGTCTCAAGCGAGCGTACGAGCCAGCGCGGGCGACCGACGGCTACCGGGTTCTGATCGACCGGCTCTGGCCGCGGGGCGTCTCGCGCGAGCGAGCGCACCTCGACGAGTGGGCGCGCGAGCTAGCGCCGAGCGCGGCCCTCCGGCGCTGGTTCGGACACGATCCAGCCCGCTTCTCGCAGTTCCGGCGCCGCTACGCCGAGGAGCTGGCCGCGCAGGAGACGAAGCTGCGCGAGTTGCGCCGGCGGGCGCGCCAAGGGACGCTGACGCTGGTCTACGGCGCACGGGATACCGAGCACAACGACGCCGTGGTGCTCGCCGAGGTCCTGCTCGGCAGGACGCGGCAGGAGAAGGAGGGGTCATGAGCGAGCACGTCGTGCAAGGTTTGGCCACCGAAGAGCTCCAAGAGGAGCTTCGGGATCTACTCGACCTCGCGGTCGTCGGTGACCACGTGCGCTGGGTGGTCGTCGGCGACGAGGCCGGGGGGCTCGCCGACTGGCTGGCCGAGGCCGTTCCGCAGTGGCGCGCCCTCGCCGACCAGGTGTCGCGGCACCTGGTGACGTTGGGAGTCGCGCCGGACGGACGCGTGCGCTCGCTGGCGGAGGACATCCCCGTGCACTGGGTTCCCGAAGGGTGGCTCAGCGCCGACGAGGCGCGACGCCTCATCGCCTACCGTCTGCGCACCGTCGCTGGGTGGGCCCGCTATCGACGCTCGCAGGCGGTGGACCCCGACACGGTGCAGCTACTCGAGGCCGTGTGCTCGCGTTTGGAAGCGCAGGCGCGCGCGGTCGAGTCGCTGCTCGTCGACGTTGGGGACACCGACGCGCTCGCGGTCGCGGATCGATCTCGCGGCGGGCCTTCGGCATGACGGTCGTCACCCGCCTCGCGCGCTTCGTCGTCGAGCGGTCCTGGGACGACCTCTCCGAAGTAGCTCGGCGGGAGCTGAAGATCCGCGTTCTCGACGCGTTCGGCTGTGCGCTCGGCGCGCTCGAGGCCCCGCCCGTCAACGCGATTCGCTCGCAGCTCGACGACTTCGGCGGGCACCCGCTGTGCACGCTGCTCGGGGGCGGACGGACTGCCCCGGACCGGGCGGCGCTCTACAACGGCGCCCTCGTCCGCTACCTCGACTTCAACGACTCGTACTTCGCGCCCGGCGAGACCTGCCACCCGAGCGACAACCTGGCGCCGGTGCTCGCGGCAGCCGAGTACGCGAGCGCGTCCGGACGCGAGCTGTTGACGGCGCTCGCCGTCGCCTATCAGGTGCACTGCCGCCTCTCGGATGAGGCGCCCGTGCGGGACAGGGGGTTCGACCACACAACCCAGGGCGCGTACGCGACTGCGGCCGGGGCGGCCAAGGCGCTCGGCCTGGGAGAGGTGGAGACGGCGAACGCGGTCGCGATCGCCGGGACGGCGCTGAATGCGCTCCGCGTGACGCGTACCGGCGTGCTCTCCCAGTGGAAGGGCCTTGCCTACCCGTTCACCGCCTTCGGCGCCGTCGAAGCCGTCTTCCTCGCCGCGCGCGGCATCACCGGCGCGCCCGAGGTCTTCGAAGGCAACAAGGGCTTCATGGACTCGATCGCCGGCCGCTTCGAGATCGACTGGGAGCGTGAGGACCTGGAGCGCGTCCGGCGCACCTTCCTCAAGCGCTACAACGCCGAGATCCACTCCCAGTCGGCGCTGGAGGCGATTTTGGAGCTGCGGGAAGCGCACGCCCTCGACCCGTCGCAGGTCGAGCTGATCGAGCTCGACACCTTCCAGGTCGCTTACGACATCATCGGGGGCGGCGAGGAGGGCGGAAAGAAGGAGATCTTCACGAAGGAGCAGGCCGACCACTCGCTCCCATACCTGCTCGCGGTCGCGCTCATCGACGGGCAGGTGTTGCCGGAGCAGTTCGCGCCCGAGCGCATCCGACGGGCAGACGTGCAGGCGCTACTGCGGCGGGTCGTGGTGCGACCGGCCGCCGACCTCACGG
>JBOGZH010000393.1:0-8078 GCA_050697095.1 Solirubrobacterales bacterium | reverse complement strand
GGGTCCTTGATCTCCACCTTCTTGCGCTCTTTGACGCAGTAACCCTCTGGCATCTGCGACATCTCCTTTCAGGCGCCGATCCGTTGCGGGCCGGCGATTGTCGCGTCCTCGCCGAAAGCGTGCGTGGTGGGCAAATTGTCTCCCCTCACGACCACGCCTGAACGCGACCGTAGCGCACCCGTCAGACGGCCTTGGGCAGCCTCGTGCGTGGAAGCCCCAAATTCCGTGCGTAACCAGGCGTGAATTAGGGCTACCTAAGCGGTCGTCGCCGTGCCTGAGGGCGGAGCGACCGCGGGGTGGAGCGGATCGGCTTCCGCTACGGGCCGGCCGCGTCGCCTGTGCTGCCGGTTTCGAGCTCGGAGATCTGGTCTCGAAGGTCCTGGATGTCGTCCTCAGCGACCGACAGCTCGTCCGTCTGGGATCGCTGCTCGGACTGGAGCCTGCTGATCCGGTCCTCGAGGTCGGCGACCGTCTCGTTGATCGTCTGCACGTCCTGCTGCGCGGCCTGGGCGGCGGTTTGCTCGACGCCGGTCAGCTCCTCGCGCAGGTTCTCGATGTCGGCCTCGGTGGCCGCGTCCTCCTCCACCCGCAGCGCGAGGAAGACGCCGGCGCCTCCGGCCGCCAGCGCGAGCACCGCAAGCGCAGCGCCGATGTAGGTGCGGACGCCGAGCTTGCGCTCCACGTGCGCGAGCCAGCTCCGCAGCCCGTCGATGCGCTCGTGCGGATCGACGTCCCTCGCTCCGGGCGGCGCCCCCGGCCGCAGGGGCTCTCCCCCTCCGGGCGGCGTGGCGGGAGGTTGGGTTCCCCCCGGTGGCGGCTGCGGCGGGGGTTGGGGAGGTGGCCGGCCCTCCATCGGCGGGGCAATGTACCAGTGCCTTGGGGCTAGCGCCCCGGCAGGCCCCGGCCCTCCTCGATGCGGCCGCGGTCGGGCTCGAGCGGCAGCCCGCGCGCGGCCCACGCGCGGAGTCCCCCCTCCATGTTGTAGGCGTCCCAGCCGGACTCGCGAAACGCGGAGGCGACCATCTCGGAGCGCGATCCGCCGCGGCATTGGAAGACGACCGGCTTGCGCCTGTCGATCGTGTCCGCCTGCCCGGAGACCGCGTCGATTTGGATGTGCCGAGCGCCCGAGACGTGACCGGCCTCCCACTCGAAGTCCGCGCGCACGTCGATCACCTGCGCGTCTCCGGCTTCGAGCATCTCGGCGACGCGCTCGGGCGCCAGCGAGGTCGCGGGATCGGAGGACGTGTCGGCATCCACCGCAGCAGAGGGTATTGACCGTCCGTACCATTCGGCCCCCGGTCTTCGAATCGACCCGAGGAGGAACGAAATGCCCGAAGCAGTGATCGTCGATGCCGTTCGCAGCCCGGTCGGGCGCGCGTTCAAGGGCTCGCTCGCGGCGCTCCGTCCCGACGACACGGGCGCCCACGTCGTCGACCAGCTCCTGGAGCGGAACCCCGACGTCAAGCCGGAGGAGATCGAGGACCTGTACTGCGGCTGCGGGCTCCCGCAGGGCCTGCAGGCTTTCAACATCGGGCGGATCATCGTGCTGCTCTCCGAGAAGCTCCCCGAGAGAGTCAACGGCGTGACGATCTCGCGCTACTGCGCCTCCAGCCTCGAGGCGATTCGCCAGGCCGCGAACTCGGTCGTCGCGGGGCAGGGCGATGCCTACGTCGCCGCGGGAGTCGAATGGGTGAGTCGCTACAACGAGCGCCAGGAGGCCGCGGGGGAGGCGGATCAGAACGAGAAGCTCCAGGGTGACGACGGCCAGCCCCACGCCTACATCTCGATGGGCCTCACGGCGGAGAACGTCGCCGACCGCTATGAGGTCAGCCGCGCCGACATGGACAAGTACGCGCAGCGCTCGCAAGAGCTGGCGGTCGCCTCACAGGAGTCGGGCTTCTTCGACCGCGAGATCGTCCCCGTGAAGCTGCCGGACGGCGGCGAGAGCGCGAAGGACGACGGCCCCCGGCCGAGCTCGACGCTGGAGAAGCTGTCGCAGCTCGAGCCGGCGTTCAGGGAGGACGGCAAGGTCACCGCCGGCAACTCCTGCCCGCTCAACGACGGCGCCGCCGCGACGTTGATCATGTCCGACGAGCGTGCGAGGGAGCTCGGACTCCAGCCTCGTGCCCGGATCGTCACCGCGGCCACGTTCGGCAACGAGCCCGAGTACATGGGCGTCGCGCCGATCGGCGCGATAAAGAAGGTGCTGGATCGAGCGGGAATGAAGATCGGGGACGTCGACGTCGTGGAGCTGAACGAGGCGTTCGCGGCGCAGGTGATCCCGATCATGGACGAGTGCGACATCTCGCTGGAGAAGCTGAATACGCACGGCGGGGCGATTGCGCTCGGTCATCCGTTCGGGATGACGGGGGCGCGGATCATGACCACGCTTCTGAACGCGATGGAGTCCGACGATAACCAGGTCGGGCTCGAGACGATGTGCGTCGCCGGCGGCCAAGGCGAGGCGATGATCGTCGAGCGGTTGAGCTAGGCGGCCGAGCCTGGCCGCCATCGGCCTCGCGGGCACGTGATCGTGGCTGGGCTGGGTAGGGGGAGGGGGCGAACGCCGCAAACACGGATCGCGTCGCTCATTGGCCGACGGGATCCGCGTTAGCGGTGCATATGACCGTCAACACGGATCTCGTTCTCAAGTGGGGATCGAATGACGCGTTCGCGGCATTGCAAGCTCCCCTACCAGCCGCCATTCGCCCGCACTACCATGATGACTTTCGAATTGACCGGCGCGGCTACTCGGCTGCCGTGGCCGGCTCGCGCACGAAGCCCGCGATCACCTCCGAGAGACGGTCCGGGTTGTCCTCCATCGAGAACGTGCGCGCGTCCTCGACGAGCTCGAAGCGCGCGTTCGGGAGGTCGGCCGCCAGACGTCGGCCGTCGGCCTGGGGAAACACGCGGTCGTCCGCCGACCAGGCGATCAGCGCCGGGCGGTCGAAGCCGCCGAGCCGGTCCGCGGCGGCGTTCGTCTGCGAGGTGTCCGAGGCGCGAATGAAGGCCCGCGCGTCGCGGCGGATAGCGGCGATGGTGATCGCCGGGTACACATAGGTGTCCTCGGCCGCGCGATCGATCCGGCGCTTGGTCAGCCATCCGAAGGCGATCGGCGAGCGGCGAGCGAGCCCGAGGCGCATCGGCTGCAGCAGCGCCCACATCAGTCCCGGCACCGCGGCCGCCGGCTTGAAGTAGGAGAACAGTTTCGGGGGGAAGTTGTCGCGGTAGTCGCACGCCGTCAACACGAGACGGCCCACCCGCTCCGGCCGGGTCGTGACCACGATCTGGGAGATGGCGCCCCCGGAGTCGTTCCCGACCAGGGTCGCCTGCTCGAGGTCGAGCGCGTCGAGAGCGTCGGCGACCATCGCGGCGGCGGCGGGCGCCCCCGCCGGGGCGCCCTCGGGGAGCGCCAGCTCGTGGGAGCCGAGCGGCAGATCGAGCGCCACGCAGCGGAAGTCGGGGGCGAGCGTGGGAACGACCTTGCGCCACAGGTTTGCATTCACGAGCAGGCCGTGCACGAACACGATCGGGGGGCCGGAGCCGGCCTCGAAGGCCCGCAGCCTCCCCCCGGGGAGGTCGAGCTCGCGCGGCTCGCCAAGCGCCGGGTCACGCCAGAAGGTCTTGCTCTCGCTCATGTCCGTCTCCTCTTGTTACATGCAGGCTGTATGTGCATCGGGGAGCAAAAGCGTAACATACACACAGTATGTATGTGCGGCGATCCGGACTGAGTCGGGCGGCGTGAGCCGGCAGGCCGAGCGCTCGGACGCCACTCGGGCGAAGCTCGTTCGCGCGGCGCGGGAGCTGTTCGCGAAGCGCGGATACGCCGATGTTGGCACGGAGGAGATCGTCCGCCGCGCCCGGGTGACGCGCGGGGCCCTGTACCACCACTTCGAGGACAAGCGCGACCTCTTTCGCGCCGTCCACGAGCAGATCGAGGGCGAGGTGACGGACCGAATCGGGGCGGCCCTGGGGGATGCCGGCAGTGACGACCCGGTTGAGGCGCTGCGGACCGCGGCAAGGACCTTCCTCGACGCGTGCACGGAGCCCGAGATCGCTCGGATCACCCTCCTCGACGCCCCGTCGGTGCTGGGGTGGGCCGAATGGCGCCGGATCGACGAGCAGTATGGCCTCGGCCTCACGATCGCCGGCCTGAATATGGGCATGGAGGCCGGCCGGCTGCGCCGCCAGCCCGTCAGGCCGCTCGCCCACCTGCTGCTGGCCGCGATGGGGGAGGCTGGGATGGTGATCGCCAACGCCGACGATCCCAAGGCGGCGCGAGCCGAGGTCGAGCCGGCGATCCTGTCGCTTCTCGACGGGCTGGAGAAACGCTGAATCGAGAGGAGAGACCCGCGAGGCGGGCCTCTCCTGGACCGACGGAAAGCGTGGGTGGGACTAGCCGGCTGCCTCGGCGCGGCGCAGGCCGGTCCGAGCGAAGAGGAAGAGCACAGTGGCCAGTGCCGCGGCGGCGGCGAATGCGAGAGCGACGTGGAAGGGGTCGCCGGCCATCAGGCCGCGGCCCGCCTCGATGATCGCGGTCATGGGGTTGAACTCGGAGATCGTCCCGATCCACCCTCCGAGCAGGTCGCGGGGCACGTAGACCGGCGCCGTCATCAGGATCAGGAATACCGGGAGCTGCATCGCCGGGGCCGCCTGGAGGGTGCGCATCCGCGACATCATCCCCGCGGCGAAGAGGAAGAAGGCGACGTTGATGATCAGCGCCAGGCCGAGCAGCCCGGACAGCTCGACCCCGTCGCCGGCGACTTCCATCCCGGTGGCGAGCGCGATCGCGAACACCAGCACCCACACGAACGCGGCCCGGATCACGGCGGCGACCCCGAAGCCGGCGATCACGGCCGAGCGGTCGCCTGCCGCCAGGAACAGGCGCCGCGTGAAGCCTGAGTCGAAGTCCGCGGCGATCGAGAAGCCTATGAACACCCCGCCGAAGGCGGCCGACTGGAGCAGCACGAAGACAAATTGGAAGGCGTTGTAGTCGTAGTAGTCGAAGCCGGGCAGATCGCCTACCGCCGACAACCCGCCCGCGAACGCCATGTAGAAGAAGAGCGGGAAGATGAGGGCGGGCAGGAGCAGCGCCGGGCTCCGCACCGCCGAGTGGAGGTTGCGCCACGCCACCGTGCGCACCACGGCCAGGTACCGCGAGCGCCGGCTCACGTCCGCACCAGCCTCTCGCGCAGGGCGGCCGTCGAGCCAGCGAGGCCGGCGGCGAAGATCGCAAGCGCGACGCCGAAGGCGAGCGCCAGCGCCTCCCCATCCCAGCCGGTGATGATCAGGCTGCGAAGCCCCTCGATCAGGTAGCTGACCGGATTGATCGTCGCCACCGTCTGGAACCAGTCCTGGGCGATCAGATCGCGCGGGAGCGCCGCCGAGCTGAGGAAGAGGAGGATGAACATCAACGGGAACAGTCCCTGAACCGCTTCGCCGGAGCCGGTGCGCAGGCCCGCGAACAGCCCGATCGTGCCGAAGGCCGCGCAGATCGCCAGCGAGAGCACGAACAGCACCAGCGCGCCCGCCACCCCGGACTGGATCTCGACCCCGGCGGCGAGGCCGATGCCGAGGAAGGCCACCGCCTGGAGCGTTCCGATCAGCAGCACCCCGGTGAGCTGACCGACGAGCAGCGAGGAGCCGCGCATCGGAGTCAGCGAGAGGCGGTTGAAGAAGCCCGTGCCGATGTCCTCCGCGATGTTGGTGCCCGCCGTGTTCGTGGCGAAGATCGAGCCCTGTATGAACGGAAAGGCGAGCGCGAACGCCACGTACGAGTCGGCCGGGAACCCCGGGATGCTCGTCGCGGCGTCGAGTCCGGAGGCGTTGATCGCGAGCAGGAAGAGCGGGAAGACGAGCGGCGGCACGATGATGATCGGCTGGCGGGCGGTCCGCAGCACGGAGCGCCATGCCAGGTAGAGCGCCTGCCTGGGGAGGGGGGTTGTGACGGTCGCGCTGGACATCCCGATGCTCTAGGCCGGAACCGGCTCGAGGACGTGCTCGCCGGCCTCCTCCTCCTCGCCCGCTCCCTCCAGGCGGCGGCCCGTCTTGGTCAGGAAGACGTCGTCGAGGCTCGGCGCGTGCAGCTCGAGGTTGCCGATCCGAAGCCCCTCGGCGTCGAGCGCGCGGACGACGCCGGCGAGCTCCTGCGTGCCGTCCGAGAGCCTCACGGCGACCTGGTCCGGCGCGGCCGGGGTACGCTCGCCGAAGCGCTCCAGCACCGCGGCGAGGCGCTCCCCGTCGCCTGGGTCGGCGGGAGCGGCTTCGACCGATGGGCGCCCGATCTCGGCCTTCAGCGCCTCGGGGGTGCCCTCGGCGACGATCCGGCCGAGGTCGATGATTCCGACGCGGTCGGCGAGCGAGTCCGCCTCCTCGAGGTACTGGGTGGTGAGGAACACGGTCACGCCCTGCTCGTTGGAGAGACGGGCGACCTCGTCCCACATCGCGGCGCGGCTCTGCACGTCGAGGCCGGTGGTCGGCTCGTCGAGGAACAAGATGCTGGGCTCGTGGACGAGCGCGAGCGCGAGATCGAGGCGACGCTTCATCCCGCCGGAGTAGCCGCCGACGCGACGATCGGCGGCCTCGGCGAGGCCGACCCGCTCCAGGAGCGCGTCGCCGCGCCGCTTGATCTCGGTCGGGCTGAGACCGTGGAGCCCGCCCTGGAGCCGCATGTGCTCGCGGCCGGTCAGCAGCAGATCCAGCGCCGCCTCCTGGAGCGCGACGCCGATGACGTCGCGAACCGCGGCGCCCTCGCGAATGATCTCGTGTCCGCCCACGCGCGCCGTACCGGCCGTCGGCGGCAGCAGCGTGGTCAGCATGTGCACGGTGGTCGACTTCCCGGCGCCGTTCGGGCCCAGGAATCCGTAGATCTCGCCCGGCGAGACGCTCAGGTCGATCCCGTCAACGGCGCGGGGACCCTTCTTGAACTCGCGCACCAGGCCCTCCACCTCGATCCCGTTGTCTGGGGCGGCGGTGGGCCGGTCGCCGTTCGAGAGTGCGTGTGCGTCTCGTGATCCCATCAAGCCTTCGCCTCGCTTCTCTGATCCGATTGAGATAGTCGATTTCAGATCCCATAGATATTTGAGTGCATCAACTGTCGAGAGGGTACAGTATCATCGATCTCAAATGAATGCACCGCCGTCCAGCTCCGCCACGACCCCACCGGCTTCCGAGACTGACGCCGGGACCGAGCGTCCCCCGCTCAGCGCGGCGCTCGACATCCTCGACTACGCGTCCGGAACGGCCGGCGAGGCCTGGGCGCTGCTCGCGCGGCTGCTGTTCCTGCACGGGAAGCCCCGCTTCCCGGCGATCGCCCGCGAGCTCGACCTGCACCCGGGACAGGCGATCGTCGTGCGGCTGCTTGCCGAGCCCCGCCCGATGGGGGAACTGGCGGAGGCGATGCACTGTGACAACTCGAACATCACTGGGATCGTCGACCGGCTCGAGGAGCGCGGACTCGTGGATCGACAGCCCGCGGACTACGACCGCCGGGTGAAGCTGATCGCGCTCACCGGGGACGGAAAGCACATCCGCGAGGAGCTCAACGTCCGCATGGCGGAGCCACCCGAGGCGCTGACCAGCCTCTCTGAGGAGGACCAGACCACCCTGCGGGACATCCTCAGACGGGCGACGGCGGACCCGGAGAGCGGCTGACCGCCGAGCTGCGGGTCCGACTTCAACCTCGTGCCCGTCGCGAGGAGATCGTGGGCGAGCGTGCCGGCGCGGTCATGGTGCGCGTAACGGCCCCACCCGTGGACGGGAGGGCGAACGCGGCGCTGGTCAAGCTGATCGCGAAGCGCGCCGGAGTAGCGAAGGGGCTTGTCAGCATCGCTCGCGGTGAGCGCTCGCGCGACAAGCTGGTTCGGGTCGAGGGAGTGGGAGAGGCCGAGTTGCACCGCGCACTCGGCCTGTAGGCCGCGGCCCCGAGCACCGCGAGGGTCTGCCCTCTCATCGGTTCCTCATTGACTAGAGGCCTGATGCGGGTTCCCCGCGCACGCCTGGCGGCGCCGCGTCGCGCCCGGCATCGTCCTCGCCGGCTTGCGTGGCGCTGCCACGCTTCACCGGCTGCGTCCTTGCCT
>JBOGZH010000392.1:0-12010 GCA_050697095.1 Solirubrobacterales bacterium | reverse complement strand
GGATGAGCCCCGGGCGCTGGCCCGCGAGGGGCTGGTCAGCCTCGGGTACTCCCCCGCCGAGGCGGAGAAGCTGCTCAGCGGCGCCGAGGGCGAGAGCGCCGAGGAGCTGATCGGCGCCGCGCTGCGCAGGGCGGGGGAGTCGGTGCCGGCGAGGGAGGCAGCGTGAGCGCGAGGCTCCACAAGGGTGGGGGCGGGCGGGGAATTTGATGTTGGGCCGAGCGCGAACTGAGGTGATGTTGTGAGCGGAGTGGAGCCGGCGCCCCGCGTCACCGACCCGAGCATCAAGGGGGACGGATCCGAGCCCGAGCGCGTCGGCGACGCCCGGATCACGGGCGAGGAGGAGGACCTCGACCGCTCGCTTCGCCCCCGCAGGCTGGCCGATTTCGTCAACCAGGAGCAGGTAACCGGCCAGCTCGGAATCTTCATCGAGGCCGCGCGTCGCCGCGAGGAGGCGCTCGACCACGTTCTTCTCGCCGGCCCACCGGGGCTCGGCAAGACCTCGCTCGCGCACATCGTCGCCGGCGAGCTCGAGGCGCCGATCGTGGGTACCGCGGGCCCGGCGCTGGAGCGCAAGGCCGACATCGCCGCGTTTCTCACCTCGCTCGAGCCCGGAAGCGTGTTCTTCATCGACGAGATCCACCGCCTCAACCGCGCGATCGAGGAGACCCTGTACCCGGCGATGGAGGAGCGCCGCCTCCCGGTCGTCCTCGGCCAGGGAGCGGGCGCGCGGACGGTGACGCTCGAGCTGCCCGCGTTCACGCTGATCGGCGCGACCACCCGCACCGGCCTGCTGACGACCCCGCTCCGCGACCGCTTCGGCGTCTGCCACCGGCTCGAGCACTACGCGCCCGGCGACCTCGCCCAGGTGGTCCGGCGCTCGGCGGGGATCATGGGGGTCACGATCGAGGCCGACGGCGAGGTCGCGATCTCGGAGCGCGCGCGTGGCACCCCGCGGGTCGCCAACCGCCTCCTCAAGCGGGTGCGCGACTTCGCCGAGGTTCGCGGCGAGGGCGTGATCACGGGCGCGGTCGCGGCCGACGCGCTCGAGATGCTCGAGGTGGACAGCGCCGGCCTGGACCGTCACGACCGCATGCTGCTGTCGACGATGGCGAGCAAGTTCTCCGGCGGCCCGGTGGGGCTCTCGACGATCGCCGCCGCGATCGACGAGGAGGGCGACACGATCGAGGACGTCTTCGAGCCCTACCTTCTCCAGCAGGGCCTGATCAAGCGCACCCCCCGCGGCCGCGTCGTCACCGAGCGCGGCTTCGAGCACCTCGGGCTGCCGGTGCCCGAGCGCTCCGCCGCGAGTCTTTTCTAGGCACGGCCGGCAGAAAAACTCAGGGCGAAGAAGCTCAAGGTCGACGTGCGGTGCGGCGGGGTCGCGTGCTCGGTCGACCTCGAAGGGAGGGGCAAGGTCCCGACGCGCGCCGCGACGGCCGCCAAGGCGAAGAAGCTGAAGCTGAAGCCGAAGGGCGTGGCAGTCGCGGCGGGTGCAACCGAGACCGTGCGGCTGAAGTTCAAGAAGAACCGCAAGACCGTGAAGAAGGTCAGGACGCTCCTGAAGCAGGGCGGGAAGAAGGCCCGCAAAGCGAAGGTTGTGGTCAGCGCCACGGCGACCGGCGCCGGCGACACCGCCACGGCGGAGCAGAAGATCAAGCTGAAGCGCTGAACCGCGCACGCGGCATTTTCGGGCGCCGGCAAGGCGTGGCCACGCTAATACTGCCCGGGTGAGAATCCTCTCGATCGTCCACGAAGCCACGGCCGGGCCAGGCGTGTTCGCCGACGTCGCGGCCGAGCGCGGGGACGAGCTAGTCGAGTGGATGCCCGCCGAGGCGCCGCCGCCCGCGCTGGACGGTCATGCCTGCGCGCTCGTGCTCGGCGGCTCGATGCACCCCGACCAGGAGGACGAGCATCCGTGGCTGCGGCCCGAGAAGGAGCGGATCGGGGAGCTTCTCGTGCGCGGCGTTCCGCTGCTCGGCGTGTGCCTCGGCGCCGAGCTGCTCGCCGAGGTCACGGGCGGGCGGAGCAGGCGTCTCCCGGAGACGCACATCGGATGGGCCGAGACGCGGCTCACCGAGGCGGGGTCCGCGGACCCGATCCTGGGCGGGCTGCCGGAGCGGTTCGTCGGCTTCCAGTGGCACAGCTACGCGTGCGAGGAGCCGTCGAGCGGCGTCGCGCTGGCGGGGGAGGGCTCGCGACTCGACGCCTTCCGGGTCGGCGACGCTTGGGGGGTCCAGTTCCACGTCGAGGCGACGGGCGAGATCATCCTCGGCTGGCTCGACAGCCACAGGGAGGACGACGTTCCCCCGGGCTTCGACGCCGAACCGATCCGCGAAGAGATCGCGCGGCGGATCGAAGCTTCCAAGGGGGTCGGCGCGGCGCTCTTCCGCGGCTTCCTCGAGCACGTCGGAGGCGCCCCGGCGCGCTAGACCTGCCCGGGCGTCAGGTAGGCGGCGGAGAGGCCACCGTCGACGAGGAAGGTCGAGGCGGTGACGTAGGAGGAGTCGTCGCTGGCGAGGAACAGCGCTCCGCGGGCGATCTCCTCGGGCTCGGCGAACCGGCCCATCGGCAGGTGCACGAGGCGCTTCGCCGCCTTCTCGGGGTCCGTCGCGAACAGCTCCTTGAGCAGCGGGGTGTTGACCGGGCCGGGGCAGATGGCGTTCACCCGCACGCCCCGCTCGGCGAGCTCGACGCCCAGCTCGCGCGACATCGCGAGCACGCCGCCCTTCGTGGCGGTGTAGGAGACCTGGGAGACCGCGGCGCCCATCACGGCGACGAACGAGGCGGTGTTGATCACCGACCCACCGCCCGCCTCCAGCAGGTGCGGGATCCCGTGCTTGCAGCACAGAAAGACCGACCTGAGGTTCACGTCCTGGACCCGCTGCCACGCCTCGAGCGAGGTGTCGAGGACGGAGGCGTCGTCGTCGGGGCTGATCCCGGCGTTGTTGAACAGCACGTCGACGCGGCCGTACTCCTCGCGGGCGCGCGCGTAGACCTCCTTGACGGCGTCCTCGTCGGTGACGTCGGCGGCGAGCTTCAGCGACCCGACCGAGTCCTCCGCCAGATCGACCCCGACCACCGTCGCGCCCTCCGCCTCGAACAGCTCCGCGGTGGTCGCGCCGATCCCGCTCGCTGCCCCGGTGATCACGCACACCTTGCCCGTCAGCCGGTCCGCCATCACCCCTCCGTCGCGTAGTAGACGTTCTTCAGCTCGGTGTAGTGCTCGAGCGCGTCGGGGCCGAGCTCGCGCCCGACGCCCGACTGCTTGAAGCCGCCGAAGGGCGTCGAGACCCGAACCGAGGTGTTCGAGTTGATCGACACCACGCCGGACTCGATCGCCCGCGCGGTGCGCAGCGCCTTTGCGCCGTCGCGGGTCCAGACCGAGCCGGAGAGGCCGTACACGGTGTCGTTCGCGATCCGCACGGCCTCCTCCTCGTCCCGGAACGGGATCACGCACGCCACCGGGCCGAAGATCTCCTCGCGCGCGGGGCGGTCGTCGTTGGAGACGGGCGCGAGGACGGTGGGAGGGAACCAGAAGCCGGGGCCATCGGGGGCCTGCCCGCGGATCGCGACGGGCGCGTCGCCGGTCGCGTACGAGGCCACCTTTTCCCGCTGGTCCGCGGAGATCAGAGGCCCCATCTCGGTCTCGTCGTCGAGCGGGTCGCCGACCCGCATCGACTCGACGGCGGCCTCGAGCGCCTCCATGAAGGAGTCGAGCGCCGAGCGCTCGACCAGGATGCGCGAGCGCGCGCAGCAATCCTGGCCCGCGTTCCCGAACACCGCGCTCGGCGCGGACGCGGCGGCTGCGTCGAGGTCGGCGTCGGCGTACACGACGTTGGCCGACTTCCCGCCAAGCTCGAGGGTGACGCGCTTGATCGTCTCCGCCGCCCCGGCCGCGATCCCGCGCCCCACCTCCGTCGAGCCCGTGAACGCGACCTTCGCCACGTCGGGATGCTCGACGAGCCGCTTACCGCACACCGAGCCCGGGCCCGCGACCACGTTCACGACCCCCTCGGGAATCCCCGCCTCGACCACGATCCGCTCCAGCTCCAGGGCGGTCAGCGGGGTCAGCTCGGCCGGCTTCAACACGACCGTGTTCCCGGCGGCGAGGGCCGGCGCGAGCTTCCACGACGCGATCACGAGGGGAAAGTTCCACGGCACGATCATCCCCACGACGCCGAGCGGCTCGCGGAAGGTCATATCGACGCCGCCCGCCACCGGAATCGTCTTCCCCGTGGCGCGCTCCGGCGCCCCCGCGTAGTAGCGGAAGCAGGCGGCCACCATCTCCATCTCGCCGCGGGCGTCGGCGATCGGCTTGCCTACGTTTCGCGCCTCGAGCGTCGCCAGCTCGTCGCGGCGCCGCTCGAGCTCGTCGGCGAGGTGGTGGAGGATGCGGGAGCGGTCGTCGGGGGCGATCGCCCGCCAGGCACCGAAGGCGTCGCGTGCCCGCGCCACCGCGGCGTCCGTCTCCTCGACGCCCGCCCGGTCTACCTTCGCCATCACCTGCTCCGTGGCCGGCTCGAGGACCTCGATCACGCCGCCGATTGTCTCGCATTCTCCGGCTTGATTGACATCTGGAGCGAGGTCCGTAAGGATCGCGGTCTCGGCGCAGTTCGCCGATCGATCGGTAAGCGAGCGCGAACGGGAGGTACGAGGTGGCCGACACAGGAGGGAACGGGGCCCCCAGGCCCGGTGGCCCAGGCGGGACGGCCGGGATGCTGTCACTCGACGACCTGCGCAAGGAGATCGAGGAGGGGACGATCGACACGATTGTCAC
Source organism: Solirubrobacterales bacterium (assembly GCA_050697095.1). Taxonomy (GTDB): domain Bacteria; phylum Actinomycetota; class Thermoleophilia; order Solirubrobacterales; family 70-9; genus DASPWW01. The sequence continues at coordinate 7,233 of JBOGZH010000392.1, read as the reverse complement.
CGCGTTCACCGACATGCAGGGACGGCTGTTCGGGAAGCGGATCGTCGGCGAGTACTTCCTCGACGAGGTGACCGAGCACGGCGTCGAGGGATGCAACTACCTGCTCGCGCTCGACATGGAGATGGAGCCGGTGCCCGGGTACGAGATGGCCAACTGGGAGAAGGGCTACGGCGACTTCGGGATCGTCCCCGACATGTCGACCCTGCGCCGTATCCCGTGGCTGGACCGCACGGCGCTGGTCCTGTGCGACGTCCGCAACCACGATGGCTCCCCGGTCGTGGCCTCACCGCGCCAGCTGCTGATCGCCCAGTACGAGCGCGCCGCAGAGATGGGCCTCACGGCCCAGTTCGCGACCGAGCTCGAGTTCTACCTCTACAAGGAGAGCTACGCCGAGGCGCACGAGAAGGGCTACAAGGACCTCACCCCGACGATCCCCTACATCCTCGACTACCACATCCTCGCCACCACGATGGACGAGCAGTACGTGGGAGCCTTCCGCCGCGGGATGCACGCCGCGGGGATCCCGATCGAGTTCTCCAAGGGAGAGGCGTGGTACGGGCAGCACGAGATCAACACCCGCTACGCGGACGCCGTCACCTCCGCGGACCGCCACACTGTCTACAAGAACGGGATCAAGGAGATCGCCTTCCTCAACGGCATCTCCGCCACCTTCATGGCAAAGCCCTCGGAGAAGGACATCGGGAGCTCCTGCCACGTCCACTCGAGCCTGATCGACGGGGACGGCAAGAGCCTCTTCGTCGACGACGACGGCAACGAGACCGACACCTTCCGCCACTACCTGGGCGGGATGCGCTACCGGATGCGCGAGCTGGCGCTGTTCATCGCACCCTCGGTCAACTCCTACAAGCGCTACGCCGCGGAGAGCTGGGCGCCGACCTCGATCTCGTGGGGTCGCGACAACCGCACCTGCGGCTTCCGGATCGTCGGCCACGGTCAGTCCACACGCGTCGAGTGCCGGATCCCCGGCGCCGATATGAACCCCTACCTTGGTGTCGCGGCGCTACTCGCCGCCGGGCTCGACGGGATCGAGAACGAGACCGACCCCGGCCCGGAGCTGAAGGGGAACGCGTACGCGGCGGGAGAGGCCGAGCCGTTCCCCTCGACCCTGTACGAGGCGCTCGAGCTGTGGGAGAACAGCGACTTCGCAAAGCAGGCGTTTGGCGAAGCCGTGTGGAAGCACTACCTCAACTACGGCCGCTACGAGCAGAACGAGTCCAACCAGGTCGTCACCGACTACGAGCGACGACGGATGTTCGAGCGGGGCTGAGCCCGCGCGTGACCAGTCCTCTGCTCCTCGGGGTCGACGAGGGGACCACCGGCGTCAAGGCGGCGTTGTTCGACGAGCGCCTGCAGCCCGTGGCCGAAGCGCGCCGCGACAAGGTCAACCGCCATCCCCGCGAGGGGTGGGTGGAGCAGGACCCGGCCGAGGTCCTGAGCGTGGTGGTGGAGGCGATCGCCGAGCTGCTGGAGGACCCGCCAGGCGAGGTGGTCGCCTGCGGGCTCGACCACCAGGGGGAGTCGGTGCTCGCGTGGGACGCGGAAACCGGCGCCCCGCTGTCGCCGATCGTCGTGTGGCAGGACAAGCGCTCGCAGGAGGTCCTCGACCGGCTGACGGAGCACGAGGACGAGGTCAAGGAGCTCAGCGGGCTGCCCTTCGACCCCTACTTCTCGGCGGCGAAGCTCGCCTGGCTGTTGGAGAACGACGAGGGGGTGGGAAGGGCCCGTGAGGCCGGAACGCTGCGCATGGGCACGGTGGACTCCTTCCTCTGCGACCGGCTCGGGGCGGGGTTCGCGACCGACGCCTCGACCGCCTCGCGCACGCAGCTCCACGCGCTCGGCACCCCGGGCTTCGACGAGCGACTATGTGAGCTGTTTGGGGTCCCCGGAGACGTGCTCCCGGAGGTCCGCGACACAGCCGGCGAGCTCGGCACGCTGCGCCACGACTCGTGGCCGATCGAGCTTCCGCTACGCGGCCAGGTCGTCGATCAGCAGGCGGCGCTGGCCGGAGCGGCCTGCGTGGTCCCCGGCCGCGTCAAGGCGACATACGGCACGGGCGTGTTCGTCCTCGCCCACGTGGGCGAGGAGATCCCGCGTCCCGCCGGCGGCCTGCTCCCGACGGTCGCGTGGCGGATCGAAGGCCGCACCGAATACGCGCTCGACGGGGGCGTGTTCGCCGCCGGGGCGATGCTCGAGTGGCTGTGCACTGAGATGGGGCTTGCCGAGGACCCTCCGGCGCTCAGCGTCTTGGCACGCGAGGCCGAGGGCTCAGCGGGCGCGCGGGTGCTGCCCGGGCTGGCCGGGATCGGGGCGCCGTGGTGGCGCCCCGATGCGCGCGCGGTGATCGGGGGCATCTACGGCGGCACGACCGGCGCGAACGTGGCCCGCGCGGCGCTGGAGGGGATCGCGTGGCGGGTCGCCGACATCGTGGCGGCTATCACGGAGAGCACGGACGTCGATGTGCTGAGGGTGGACGGAGGTCTTACCAACGAGCCGCTGATGCTCCAGCTCCAGGCCGACGCGATCGGGGTTCCCGTCGAGGCGGCTGGGGCCGACGCGACGGTGCTCGGCGCCGCTGCACTGGCGGCGGTGGGGTCGGGCGCGATCGGCTCGCTCACCGAGCTCCCCGGGCTGCTGCCCGCCGACCGCCGTGTCGAGGCTGAGCAGGACGACGCCTGGCGCTCGGCCGAGCACGAAGCGTGGCGCGACTTCGTGCAGGCGACCGCCGCGCTCGACCCGGGATAGGGCCGAGCGCGGCGAACGCAACCGCTAGTCCGCCGTTATCTCGTCCTCCTCGAGCGTCCTCACCGGGCCCTGGTACTTGTTCTTGGCCGAGATCAGGTACCAGACTCCGAAGATTAGCGGGATCAGGATCGCGAGCGGCGTGTAGTTGACGACGCTCGTGTCGAAGTCCTCGTGCCACGGCAGGCCGGTCGGCGTGTAGGGCAGGTCGAGCGCGAACACGACCACGATCACGAAGATGATCGCCAGCACGTTGACGATCTTGTAGCGGCTGCCCAGGTTCCACGGCCCGGGCTGGAACGAGTCGCCGGCACGCAGCCTCAGGTACACCGGGAGGATGTACGCGAGGTAGAGGCCGACGGTGCAGATCCCGGTGATCGCAAAGAACGCGAACGGGATGTCGTTGGTGCCGAACAGCGCCGGGATCGCGATGATCAGCGAGCAGACCGACACCGCGATCACCGCGTTGAACGGGACGCGGTCGCGGTTCACGCGGCGGAAAATCGCCCACCCCGGGATCGCACGGTCGCGCGAGAACGCGTACCAGGTTCGCGAGGCGCTCGTCAGCCCCGCGGCGCCGCAGAACAGCTGTCCGACGGTCGCGATCAGGATCACCAGCTTCGCCGCCCAGGAGTCGAGCGCGCTGGTGAAGATCGCGCCCGAGAAGCCGGCGGCCTGGTTGATCTCCTTCACCTCGGTCGCCGCGAACAGGAACGCGAGCAGCACGAGCCACCCGATCAGCGCCGAGAAGAAGACAGAGCGCCACACGCCCTGGGCGGCGGTGATCGCGGCGCCCTCGGTCTCCTCGGCCGTGTGCGCCGAGGCGTCGTAGCCGGTCTGCGTGTACATCGTCAACAGGAATCCCAGTGGCAGGACGAGGAGCCAGAAGCCGAGGCCGGTGGTGGCCTCGTCGTGCAGACCCGAGTTGTTGAGCCGCTCGCCGAACACGAAACTCGCGCTCTGGTGGTCGTCGGGCACGAAGACCAGCAGCGCGATGATCACCGCGACGCCGAGCAGGTGCCAGCCGACCGAGATGTTGTTGATCAGCGCCAGCAGCCGATCGGCGAAGATGTTGACCACGGTGTACAGGATCAGGATGAGGACGAACAGGAACCATGTCTCGCCGAGGATGCTCTTGCCGTCGCCGAAGTCGATCCCGAAGATGTCGAGCCCGTAGAGGTTCAGAAGGGCCCAGAGGAAGAACGCGGCGCCGTAGCCGACCGAGGCGACGATCCCGATCAGGCCGACGATGTTGAACCAGCCGGTCATCCAGCTCCAGCCCTTGCCGCCGAGGTCGTGGGCCCACCAGTAGGGCCCTCCGGCGGTTGGGTACCTCGAGGTCAGCTCGGCCATCGAGAACGCGACCATGAGCACGAAGGCGCACAGAATCGGCCAGCCGATCGAGGCCGCGATCGGGCCGCCGTTGTTCCACGCAAAGGCGAAGGTCGTGAACGTCCCGGCGAGGACCGAGATGATCGTGAACGAGATCGCGAAGTTGGTGAAGCCGCTCCACGCACGGCTCAGCTCCTGCTTGTAGCCCAGCTCGGCTAGGCGCTGCTCGTCACCGGCCGGTGCTTCACCAGGTCGTGTGGCCATCCCTTACTCCTCCCCCTCGGCCTGAGCCTGAGCGCACGGCCGATCTCAGACCGAGATCGTGTACCGGTCGATTCTCCAGCCGGACCCTATGCTTCTGGCCGGACGGTGTCAATGGTCGGTTTCGGGAGTTCGCGGCAGCGCCTCGCCGGCCGATCCGGAGGCACGGCCTCGGCTACCGTTGGGCGACCGCACAGGGGTCGCTGATGCACGACATAGTCGAGTTCCTCCGCCTCCATCCCCCCTTCGACGACCTCGACGAGGCGACGCTCGAGGAGCTCGCGCGAACGGTGGAGGTGGAGTTCTTCGCGGCGGGGGCGACGATCTTCCGCCAGGGAGACGAGCCGATGAAGCACGTGCGCGTCGTCCGCCGGGGCGCCGTGGAGCTCGGCGATCGGGGCCGGGTCCTCGACGTCCTCGGGGAGGGCGAGCCGTTCGGGCATCCCTCGATGCTCTCCGGGCTGCCGACGGGATTCGAGGCGCGAGCCGGCGAGGACGCCCTCTGCTACCGCCTCCCCGCGGAGGCGGTCGTCCCGCTTCTGGGCAGGCCGGCGGGTCTTCGCTTCGTCGCCCGCAGCCTCCTCGCGCGCCCGAAGCGCGACCCGGCATCGCTGCCGGCCAATGTCGATCCGGCCCAGAAGCCGGCTGGGAGCCTGATCCGCGGCGAGCCGCTCATTTCCGATCCGGACACCACTGTGCGCGAATCGGCCCGCGTGATGTCCGAGTCGGGCAAAGACGCCGTCCTCGTGCGCCTGGGCGGGGAAGGGCTCGGGATCTTCACCGACAGCGACCTCCGCGCCGTGGTCGCGGACGGAATCACCGCCGAGGCGCCGCTCCGCGAGGCGATGAGCGCGCCGGCGTTCACGGTCACGCCGGAGCGGCTCGGTGGCGAGGTAATGCTCGAGATGCTGAAGCGCGGAATCCGCCACGTCCCGGTGGTCTCGCCGCTCGGTGAGGTGGTCGGGGTGCTCAGCGACGTCGACCTCCTCGCGGCCCACACCGAAACGCCCTTCGCGCTGCGGCGATCGATCGATGACGCCCGGAACATCGAGGGGGTGCGGGAGGCGGCCGCTCGTTTGTCCTCGACGGTCGTATCCCTGTATGACGCCCGGGTCGCGCCGGCCCAGGTGAGCGCGATCATCGCGATCGTCGCCGATGCATGCACGAGCAGGTTCGTGGAGCTGACGGCTCGCGAGCTCGGGGACCCACCGTGTCCGCTGGTCTGGCTGGCGCTCGGGAGCCACGGCCGCAGAGAGCTCGCGCCCTCCTCCGACGCCGACTCCGCTCTCGCCTGGGAAGGCGACCAAGATGACGCGGGCCAGCGCGAGTACATGCAGGCGCTCGCCGACCGCGTCGTCGGGCAGCTGGCTGCGACCGGGTTCACCGCTGACACCCACGGGGCCACCTGCGCCCAGCCGCTGTTCCAGCGCTCGGTCGACTCCTGGCGCCACCTGATTCGCGGCTCGATAGAGGATCCCGACGAGGAGAAGGCCCTGGTCCTGCTTTCCCTGGTCGCCGACGGCCGCCCGGTGTACAGCTTCGGCGACGCGCGGGACCTTCGCGAGGAGCTGCGGGCGGCCCACAGCCGCAGGGGCCTGTTGCGGTTGATGCTGAGGCTGGCGCTCGTTCACCGGCCGCCGACGGGGTTCCGCCGCTTCCGTGACCCTCCCCGCGACCTGGTCGTCCAGCACTCGGGGGAGCACCGGGGCCAGCTCGACATCAAGCACGGCGGGCTGCTTCCAATAACCGCGGTCGCCCGTTACGCGAGCCTCGCAACCGGCGGGACCGTCACCTCCACGGTCGAGCGCCTGAGGCTGGCGGGGACGGCGGGCACGCTCGACGGGGGTGTCGCGACCACGCTCGAGGAGGCCTTCGAGCTCTTCTCGGGCCTGCGGCTCGAGCATCAGGTCGAGCAGATACGACGAGGCGCCGAGCCGGACAACTACATCGATCCCAAGGCCCTCAACCCGCTAACCCGTCGCTATCTGCGAGACGCGTTCAGCGCCGTGCGGGGGGTGCAGCGCAAGCTCCGCGGCGAGCTGAGCGGCGAGGTTGCGTTCGGATGATGCGCGTTCCGTTCCGCCGCACACGCAGGTCGGCCGCCGCCGATGCCTACCGGCGCTCGAACCCACCCTCGGCGGAGACACCGTGGCGCGAAGCGACCTACGCCGTGGTCGACCTTGAGACAACCGGTCTGGACTCGCGCCGGGACGAGATCATCTCGTTTGCCGCGATCCCGATCGACGACGGCAGGGCGGTCGCCGGGGGCGTCCGCACGGCGATCATCCAACCGCGGCGAATGCCCGAGGCGGAGACGATCCGGATCCACGGGCTGCGGCCCGCCGATCTCGTCGACGCTCCGCCGCTGGAGGAGGTGGTAGACCTCGTCCTCGAGTGCCTCACCGGCCGGGTGCTGGTCGCGCACGCCGCGTGGGTCGAGCGAGCGTTCCTCGATGCGGCGCTGAAGCCCGCCGGCCTGCGGGTGGCCGAGCCCGTGCTCGACACGTCCGTGCTCGTCCGCCGGGTCCTCGGCGGCCGGGGCGACGCGAACGGGGAGGCGATGCCCCTGTCGGACGCGGTCGAGCGGCTCGGGCTGCCCGTCCACCGGCCCCACCACGCCGACGGCGACGCGCTGACGACCGCGCAGCTGTTTCTCGCCCTCGTCACCCGCATGGATCAGGTCGAGCCGCAGACGGTGGGCTCGCTGGCGCGGTTGTCGGCCGGCTGACCCATGCAGGGCGAATCCGCATCCCTTCGCGAGGGCGCCGCTCCAAGCGGGCCGTTCGACGTCGCGATAGTCGGCGCCGGCGTGGTCGGCGCGGCGATCGCCCGTGATCTCGCGCTTCGTGGCGCCTCATGCGTTCTGGTCGAGGCGGGGGG
>JBOGZH010000391.1:0-18200 GCA_050697095.1 Solirubrobacterales bacterium | reverse complement strand
CGGCTGAAGCACCCAGTCGGTGCGGGGGACGAACAGCACCTGGTCGGCCATCTCGGTCACGGCCAGCGATCCCTCGGTCGCGACCGCGATCACATCGGCGCCGCGGGCCCGCACCTCGGCGACGTTCGAGAGCACCTTCTCGAGCACCGGGCTGTCGGTCGCGACGCACACGACCGGCGTCGAGTCGTCGAGCAGCGCGATCGGACCATGCTTCATCTCGCCCGCCGCGTACGCGTCGGTCGGGATGTAGGAGATCTCCTTCAGCTTCAGCGCCCCCTCGAGGCACACGGGCAGCCCGATATTGCGGCCGAGGTAGAGGAAGAACGTCTGCTCGTGGTGGCTGCGGGCGATCGCGCGCACCCGCTCGTCGACCGACTCCAGGAGAGCGTCGATCGCCGTCGGAATCGACTTGAGCTCGGCGATCAGGCGTGAGAGGTCGCGGCGGTCGAGGCCCTCGCGGACCTCTGCGATCCACAACCCGAACAGGTACATCGCGGCGACCTGGCTGACGAAGGTCTTCGTCGCGGCGACCCCGATCTCGAGCCCCGCCCTGGTGTAGAGCACGGTGTCCGAGTCCCGGGTCGCCTGGGTCCCCATGATGTTGGTGACCGCCATCACCTTCGCGCCGCGCTCGCGCGCGAGCCGCATCGCAGCGAGGGTGTCGGCGGTCTCGCCCGACTGGGTGATCCCGATCACGAGATCGTCCGCGCCGACCACCGGGTCGCGGTAGCGGTACTCGGAGGCGATGTCCATCTCCACCGGGACCCGCGCCCACTGCTCGATCGCGTACCGGCCCACAAGCCCCGCGTGATACGAGGTGCCGCAGGCGACGATCACGATCCGGCGCAGGCCGGCGATGAACTCCGGGTCGAGATCGAGCTCGCTGAGGTCGACCCGGTCGAGATCAGGGAGGCGGTCGGCGATCGTCTCCGCGACCGCGTCGGGCTGCTCGTGGATCTCCTTCAGCATGAAGGTCGGAAAGCCCGACTTCTCGGCCGTGTCCTCGTCCCAGGTGATCTCCTCCACCTCGCGGTCCACCGGCTGCCCCCCCGTGTCCGTGATCGCCGCGCCCTCGGCGTCGAGGGTGACGATCTCACCGTTCTCGATCGCGGTCACGCTGCGGGTCTGGGCGAGAAAGGCCGGGATCGCGGAGGCGACGAAGGTCTCGCCCTCCCCCAGCCCCACGATCAGGGGGCACTCCCGCCGTGCGGCGACGAGCTTGCCGGGATGCTCCGAGTGCATGGCGGCGAACGCGTAGTGGCCGCGAAGGTCGTTGAAGGCGCGCCGCACGGCCTCCGTGAAGTCGCCCTCGTCGTGGCGCTCGATCAGGTGGGCGACGATCTCGGCGTCGGTCTCGGAGCTGAACTCGTGGCCCTCGACCTCGAGCTGGCCATGCAGCTCGGAGTGATTCTCGACGATTCCGTTGAGGACGATGTGGATCCGGTTCTCGCAGTCGCCGTGGGGATGGGCGTTCTCCTCCGTGACCCTCCCGTGGGTCGCCCACCGGGTGTGCGCGAGCCCCATCGTGGACTCCGCCTCGGCGACCGCCACGGCGCCGTTGCCGTTCGGTGCGCTCACCGCCTCGCGCAGGTTGGCGAGGTTCCCGACCGCGCGGACGGTCTCGATTCTTCCGTCCACGAGCAGGGAGATTCCGGCCGAGTCGTAGCCCCGGTACTCGAGCTTCTCCAAACCCGCGATCAACAGATCGCGGCAGGGGCGCCTGCCCACGTATCCGACGATGCCGCACATGAGAGGCAGAAAAAGATAGAGCACCCCGGGCGACGCAAACAACGGGCGCCGCGCGGGTGTGCCCGCGCCGAGCCGAGCTACCTCAGCTCGCGCCTGGCGGCGTCGGCGAGGCGCTCGACGATCTCCTCGCACTCCGCGTCGCTCGGCGCCTCGACCATCAGCCGTACCAGCGGCTCGGTGCCCGAGGGCCGCACCAGCACCCTCCCCCTTCCCTCCAGGGCGGCGCTCTCGCCCTCGACCGCCTCCCATAGCCCGGCGGCCGAGTCGAGCGCGTCGGGGTCGGTGAGCTCGACGTTGACCAGCCTCTGGGGGAGCTTCTCGAACGGCTCCACGTCGGCGAGGTCGCGTCCCTCGAGCGCGCGCTCGAGCAGCAGCGCCGCGGCGATCCCGTCCCCCGTGGGCGCGAAGTCCATCCAAATCACGTGCCCGGACTGCTCGCCGCCGAGCGTCCACTCGCGCTCCCGGAGCCCCTCGATCACGTAGCGGTCGCCCACCTTGGTCGTCGCGATCTCGATCCCCGCCTCGGACATCGCCGCGTGGAAGCCGTAGTTCGTCATCACGGTGACGACGACGCCGCCCGGCAGCGCCTCCGCGCCGCGCAGGTGGGTGGCGATGATCGCGACCAGCTCGTCGCCGTCGCGGACCCGCCCGCTCCGATCGACCGCCAGCACGCGGTCCCCGTCGCCGTCGAACGCGAACCCGATCTCCGCCCCCGAGTCGCGGATCCGGTCGGCGAGAAGCTGCGGATGGATCGCGCCGCACCCCTGGTTGATGTTGCGGCCGTCGGGCTCGGCCGCCAGCCTCTCGACGCCGGCGCCGAGGCGCTCGAAGACAGCGGGGGCGGCCCGGCTCGTGGCGCCGTTGGCGCAGTCCAGCAGCATCCTCCGCCCCCCGAGATCGAGCTCGAACGTCGAGGTCAACTCGCGCAGGTAGTCGTCCAGAGCACCCTCCAGGGCCCGGATCCGCCCCGCCGCGGCCGCTTCCGGACGCTCGCCGACCCGCTCCTCGATCCGCGCCTCGACGTCGTCGTCGAGCTTCATCCCGTCCGGGCCGAAGAACTTGATCCCGTTGTCGTGCCACGGGTTGTGCGAGGCGGAGACGACGGCGCCCAGGTCGAGGCCGTGCCGGCGCACGAGGACCGAGGCCGCGGGGGTGGGCAGCACTCCGGCGGTGTAGGCGTCCCCGCCGGCGGCGGCGATCCCGGCGGCGAGGGCCGACTCGAGCATCGGGCCCGACTCGCGCGTGTCGCGCACGATCACGACCTGAGGTCTCTCGGCAGGCACCTCGGCGGCCGCCGCTCGACCGAGCGCGACGGCGAGCTCCGGTGTGAGCAGCTCTCCCACCCGCCCCCGCACGCCGTCGGTGCCGAAGAGGTTGCGGGTCTGGGTGGCGGTCATCAGCGGCGAAACCGAGCCCGGCGGGGATGCGAGGCTCTCGGCGACGCGAGCTTAGTCGAGATCTAGCGCTTGGAAAACTGCGGGCGCTTGCGGGCCTTTTTGAGTCCCGCCTTGCGCCGCTCCTTGCGACGCGCGTCCCGGGTCAGCAGGCCACGCCGCTTCAGCTCCCCGCGCAGCTCGGGATCGATCTCGACGAGGGCCCGCGCGACGGCGTGCCGAACCGCGCCCGCCTGCCCGGAGATCCCCCCACCGTGGACGCGCACCCGCACGTCGACGCTCTCCTCGTAGCCGCTCGTCACGAGCGCCTGGCGCGCCATCGTCTGATGGAACGGGCGTGGGAAGTACTCGTCGAGGTTGCGCCTGTTGACCTCGAAGCGGCCGCTGCCGGGCAGGAGCATCGCCCTCGCGATCGAGCTCTTGCGCTTGCCGGTCGCCTGGACGCGGGTGTCGCCCTCCAGGGCGACGGTCGGCTCTCGAGAGGGCGCCGGTTCCTCGCCGGCCTCCTCGGTCGCCGCCGCCTCGCGGCGCGCGCGCTCCTCGGCCTCGGCCTCGCGCCGCGCGCGCTCCTCGGCGTCGAGCTCGCGCTCCTGCTCGATCGCGATCGGCTCGAGCTCGGCCCCCGGGGGTACGTCCTTCTCGTCGCCCTTCTTGGCGGCCTCGGGCTCGTCGGCGGACGGGGCCTCCTCGGCGGGCGCTTCGGCCTCGCGGGTGTCCTCAGTCTGAGGCTCCTCCTCAGCGGACGCCTCGGCCTCGGGGGAGTCCTCGGCCTGAGGCTCCTCGTCGGCGGGAGGCTGCTCCTCGGCGGGCGCCTCTCCCTGCGGCGTCTCCTCCGACGGGGCCTCCTTCTGGCCCTCCTCGTCCTGTCGCTCTTCCTCGGCCATCAATCCTTCACCTCGAGCGGCTCCGGCTTCTGCGCCTCGTGCGGGTGGTCGGGCCCCGCGTAAACCTTGAGCTTCGTGAGCTGGCGGCGGCCGAGCCGGTTGCGGGGCACCATCCCCCTCACCGCGAGGCGGATCACCTCCTCGGGTCGGCGCTCGAGCATCTCCCCGAGGCTGCGCGAGCGCAGCCCGCCCGGATAGCCGCTGTGGCGGCGGTACATCTTGTCGCTGCGCTTGTCGCCGGTCACGTGCACCTTCTCCGCGTTGACGACGACGACGAAGTCACCGGTGTCGACGTGCGGCGTGTACTCGGGCTTGCGCTTGCCGCGCAGCGTGTCGGCGATCTGGGTCGCGAGCCGCCCCAGGGTCCTGCCCTCGGCGTCGACCACGTACCAGTCGCGCTGGCGGGTCTCGGGTGTGGCAACGAATGTCTTCATGCCGAAAAACCGCGCCCGGTCACGCTTGGGCCGGCGCGGCGACGTCCGATGATAGTCGAGCGCGCCCTCCACGGCGCCCAAATCGGGGCGAGCGGCCTAGCCCCGCTTCTTGAGCTTGATCTTCGTGCTCTTGGTGTTCGGGTCGCGCCGTTCGGGGTGTAGGTGACCTCCGGCTTCACCTTCGCCTTGCCGTCACAGATGGGACAACCTCGATCTGGGTGGGTCGCGCCTCGTGCCCACGCACGGAATGTTTGGACTTTGTGTGGTTGTTATGTGCACTCCGCCGCCCGCCTCTATATACTGCCGCGCCAACAGTGGACCTGCCGAATCCCTCGTGGCCCAGCCGCGAGGGAGCGGGGGAACCAAAGGGGCTGAGAGCCCCGGGGCGAATCGGACCAGAGAGGGTCTGTAGCGCAGCTCTTTCAGCGCGAGCCCGCCAGCTAACCCCGTAGGCACGAGAAAGAGAGGTTCGGTACTTGGCTCCGCACTCGCGGACCCGATTCGGCCGGCGCACGGTCACGCTCATAGCCGCACTCGCCACGGCGGGGGCCTCCCTGGTCGCGGGCAGCGCCGCGTCCGCGGGCAACGGCGGGGCGAGCGGCGGAGGGGTGCCCGCCCCGAAGCCGCCGACCGTCACCGACGCGAGCTGTCTGGATCGCTGCGCGGGGCTTCGCGAGGCGACGGCGGGAGCGACGGTGAAGCTCGCGGGCCGGCGCCTCAAGTACGTGGACAGGGTCAAGTTCCCCTCCAGCGACGGCGGCGTCACGGTGAAGGCCGCCGACGTCTCCTCTCGCAGCGTCGAGGCGAAGGTGCCCGAGGACGCCGGCGACGGGAAGCCGCGGGTGCTCGACGAGTTCGGCCAGATCGCGAAGTCGCCGGTCAAGCTCCAGATCGTTCCCGAGAGCGAGCTGCCCGAGCCCGGGAGCTTCAGGCTCGCCGAGGCGAGCGTCACCCCCGAGAAGTCCTTCTTCTATGGTGAGGGCAAGCCGACGCTGCACTACATCTTCAACGGCAACGGCACGACCGACGTCCGGGTCGATCTCGTGGCGCAGAAGAGCGGCGAGGTGGTGAACAGCTGGGTCCAGGAGGGGGTCGAGCCGAACTCCGAGCAGACCGTCGAGTGGAACGGCGTCACGGAGGAGGGCAAGTCGGCGAAGAGCGGCGACTACCGGTTCCGGGTCGGCGGGCTCGGCGACTCGCTGAGCGACGGAGGCGAGTTCGGCTACTTCGACCACAAGTTCCCGATCCGCGGCCGGCACGACTACTGGGACGGGATCGGGGCCGGGCGGGGCCACCAGGGCCAGGACATCGGGGCCGGCTGCGGCACCGAGCTCCAGGCCGCGCGCGGCGGCAAGGTCCAGTTCAAGGGCTACCACGGCGCCGCCGGTAACTACCTGGTGATCGACGGGAAGAAGAGCAGGTTCGACTACGTGTACATGCACCTGCGCAAGAAGGCCGAGGTCGCCCAGGGCGAGAAGGTGCGCACCGGCGAGCGGATCGGCGAGGTCGGCGAGACCGGCAACGCGAGCGGATGCCACCTCCACTACGAGATGTGGTCCGCACCCGGCTGGTACGAGGGCGGCCACTTCGTCAACCCGACGAAGAAGCTCAAGAAGTGGGACAGGTGGAGCTAGCAATCAGTAATCAGTAATCAGTTATCAGTCACCACGCGGTGTCGGGGGGACGGGTCTGAGGTTTCTCCGAGCGACGGGGGTCCTGCTCCTCACTGGCGGAATAGCAGCGGGAACAGGGGCTGGCGCGGCGAAACCGCCGAACGTCGTCGGCATCGTCTGCGTTGAGGCGTGCGCGGGCGCGCGCGAGGCCGCGGTGGGCTCCGCGGTGAGGGTGACCGGGCGCCGGCTCGGCGGCACCACCGAGGTGAGGTTCGCCGCCGCCACGGGCGAGATCGCCACCACCCCGAGCGGGGCGACCAGCCACGCCGTCGAAGCGATTGTCCCGGAGGGCGCGCGCACCGGCAGGCCACGCGTGATCGACGCCGGCGGCGCGGCGTCCACGGCTCCGCTGCTCGAGATCGTGACGGCCGACGCGCTCCCGGCGCCGGGGAGCTTCGCGCTCGCCCGCGCGTCGGCTCGACCCCGGACCGGGTTCTTCGACGCGAGGCGTGAGGTTCGCCTCCGGTATCGATTCCGCGGCTACGGTCCGCTCAACCTTGGGCTGACGCTGGTCCGGCGTGGGAAGGTCACCCACCGCTGGGAGGCGGAGGGCGGTGCACCGTTCGCGCGCCACTCCGTGCGCTGGAACGGCCTCACCGAGCGCGGTGAGAGCGCGCCGAAGGGCCGCTACCGGTTCCGTATCGGGCCCGCCGACGGCGGCGAGCGCTCCGCGGCGAGGTTTCGCTTCTACGACCACCTCTTCCCCGTGCGCGGCCCCCACAGCTACGGCGATCGATTCGGGGTCCCGCGCTCCGGAGGGCGCACGCACGAGGGCCAGGACCTTTGGGCGGGGTGCGGCACCCGGCTCGAGGCCGCGCGCGGCGGCAGCGTCCAGGCGCGCGGGTACAGCGCCAGCCTTTACGGCCACTACGTCGTGATCGACGGGCGCCAGACCGACCGCGACTACATGTACTCGCACCTGATCCGTCCACCCTCGGTGAAGCGAGGGGCGCGGGTGCACACCGGTGCCCGGATCGGGGCCGTCGGCCGCAGCGGCAACGCGCGCGGGGAGGGATGCCAGCTCCACTTCGAGCTGTGGCCCCCGGGATGGCGCAACGGGAGCCCCCAGGACCCCCTGCGCGAGCTGCGCAGCTGGGACGGGTGGTCCTAGGAAGCGGTCTCGCCCGCCGCCTGCGGCCTCAGGCGCCGGGCTTTCCGTCCCCGCGACCGCCGGCGGCGCGGGCGGCTCCGGTGAACGCATCGAGCATGTCGATCGGGAGCGGGAAGACGACCGTTGAGTTCTGGTTCACGCCGATCTCGAGCAGCGTCTGGAGGTAGCGGAGCTGCAGCGTCGCCGGGTTGCGGCTGATGATCTCGGCCGCGTCGGAGAGCTTCTGTGCCGCCTGGAACTCGCCGTCGGCGTTGATGATCTTCGCCCGCCGCTCGCGCTCGGCCTCGGCCTGGCGCGCGATCGCGCGCTGCATATCCGCCGGCAGCTCGACGTCCTTGACCTCGACCGTGGTCACCTTGATCCCCCAGGGCTCGGTCTGCTCGTCGATGATCTGCTGCAGCTTGGTGTTGAGCTGGTCGCGCTCGGCGAGCAGCGCGTCGAGCTCCGCCTTGCCGAGCACCGAGCGCAGCGTCGTCTGCGCGATCTGCGAGGTCGCGAGCAGGAAGTTCTCGACCTCGGTGATCGCGCGGTTGGCATCGACGACGCGGAAGTACGCGACCGCGTTCACCCGCACGGTGACGTTGTCGCGCGTGATCACCTCCTGCGGCGGCACGTCCAGGGTCACGGTGCGCAGGTCGACCCGCACCATGCGATCGACTACCGGGATCAGCAGGATCAGCCCCGGCCCCTTCTGCGCAATCAGCCGACCTAGCCGGAAGATCACCCCGCGCTGGTACTCGCGCAGCACCCGGATCGCGGAGGCGAGCAGGATCACCACCAAGAGCGCAAGTACGGCGCCGACTATCGCGACTTCCACTACGCGGAGCATCGAGACCGGGTCGGACGGAGCCACAGACTGGAATAGCGCTCGCTCCCGCTTCCCCATGCGTAGCGACGGCCGCTCCTGGTCGCCGGGGGTGAGCGTGGCAGTATCCGCCGCAGTGACCGATGAGGACGTCGAGCTTGTCCGCCGCGCGTACGAGGCGTACGCCAAGGGGGACTTCGCCACGTCAGCGGCCGCGTACAGCGAGGACACGCTGTGGGACGTCACCCGCTTCCGGCCCGTCGAGACCGTCGTGTACCGCGACCCCGCAGGACGCGTTCGAGGCAGCCGGCCGCCCGGGGCTCGGCTCGCCGAGCTGAACAACGCTGCTGGGTCTTACAGGCCGATCGAGACGTCCAGGTTGTCCGCCAGCGCGTACCTCCCCGGCTCGGCCCGGCGGCTCACTCCCACTCGATCGTCGAGGGGGGCTTGGAGGAGATGTCGAGCGTGACCCGGTTGACGTGGCGGATCTCGTTGATGACCCGGCTCGAGACCCGCTCCAGGAGGTCGTAGGGAAGCCGCGCCCAGTCGGCCGTCATCGCGTCCTGGGAGGTGACGGCGCGGATCACGATCGGGTAGGCGTAGGTGCGCTCGTCGCCCTGCACCCCGACGGAGCGCACGACCGGCAGCACGCAGAAGGACTGCCACAGCTCGCGGTACAGCTCCGCCGCCCGGATCTCCTCTTGGAGGATCGCGTCGGCCGCGCGCAGGATGTCGAGCCGCTCCCGGGTCACCTCGCCGCCGACCACCCGGATCGCGAGGCCCGGGCCGGGGAACGGCTGTCGCCACACGATCCGATCCGGCAGCCCGAGCTCGGAGGCGACCGCGCGGACCTCGTCCTTGAACAGCATCCGCAGCGGCTCGACGAGGTCGAGCCCGAGGTCCTCCGGCAGCCCACCGACGTTGTGATGCGACTTGATCGTCGCCGCCGCGCGCCCGTCGCCGCCGGACTCGATCACGTCCGAGTACAGCGTCCCCTGGACGAGGAAGCGGGCGTCCGATATCCGCTCCGCCTCCTCCTCGAACACCCGGATGAACTCCTCGCCGACGATCTTCCGCTTCAGCTCGGGGTCGGTGACCCCGGCGAGTCGGTCGAGGAAGCGGTCGGCCGCGTCGACGTGGACGAGCGGGATCCCCAGCCCCTCCCGGAACGCCTTCACCACCTGCTCCGCCTCGTTGCGGCGCAGCAGGCCGTGATCGACGAGCACGCAGGTGAGCTGGTCGCCGACGGCCCGATGGACGAGCGCCGCCGCGGTCGCCGAGTCGACGCCGCCCGAGAGGCCGCAGATCACCCCGGCGCCGCCGACCTGGGCGCGGATCGCCGCCACCTGCTCCTCGATCACCGAGGCGGGGGTCCAGCGCTCCGCGCAACCGGCGATGTCGCGCAGAAAGCGGGTCAGGATCTCGGTCCCGTAGGGGGTGTGGACGACCTCGGGGTGGAACTGAATCCCGTACAGCCCCCGTCCCGGGTGCTCGAACGCGGCGACCGGGGAGCCCGGGCTGGAGGCGAGCGCCGCGAAGCCCGGCGGAGGCTCGAAGACCGTGTCCCGGTGGCTCATCCAGCACTGCTGGTCGTGCGGAGTGCCGGCGAGCAGGCGACCGCCGCCGTCGCGGACGGTCAGCGGGGTGCGGCCGAACTCGCCCGCCTCCGCCTCCTCGACGCGGCCGCCGAGGGTCTGAACCATCGCCTGCATCCCGTAACAGATTCCGAGCACAGGCAGGTCGAGCTCGAGCAGCTCGTCGCGAAGCTCGGGCGCGCCCATCTCGTACACCGAGGCGGGGCCGCCGGAAAGCACCAGCGCCGCGGGGCGGCGGGCGCGAATCGCGTCGAGCTCGATGTCGTGCGGGAGCAGCTCCGCGAACACGCCGCAGTCGCGAATCCGCCGCGCGATCAGCTGCGAGTACTGGCCCCCGAAGTCGAGGACCAAGACCTCCTCGCGCAGGCCACCGGCGCCGTTCGTCGCGGCCCGCTCGCCTCCCGCAACGTCGGTCGTCGCGGTGACGGCTGGCCGCTCAGTCATCCGAGACGGCGACCCCCGCTGAGACCGCGGCGCGGCCGTTCGAGCCCATCCCCACGGCCTGGTCGCGCTGGAGCTGCTTGCCCTCGGTCTGGAGGGCCGGGGCGACCATCACCTCGGCGCGGTGGAAGGAGGGGATGTCCTCGTACCCGCAGGTCGCCATCGACGTCCGCAGCGCGCCCATCAGGTTGAAGGTGCCGTCGTTCTCCTGCGCGGGCCCCATCAGGATCTGCTCCAGGGTCCCGTCCTGCGCGGTCGTGACGCGGGTGCCGCGCGGGAGCGAGGGATGGAAGGTCGCCATTCCCCAGTGGAACCCGCGCCCCGGGGCCTCGGTCGCGC
Organism: Solirubrobacterales bacterium; assembly: GCA_050697095.1. Lineage (GTDB taxonomy): Bacteria > Actinomycetota > Thermoleophilia > Solirubrobacterales > 70-9 > DASPWW01. The sequence goes on along the minus strand of JBOGZH010000391.1, from coordinate 7,775 downwards.
GCGCCAAGGGCGAGCCGATCATCACGGCGTCCGCGCCGCAGGCGACGGCCTTGGCGACGTCGCCGCCCGTCCGCATCCCGCCGTCGCCGATCACGTTGCAGTACGCGCCGGTCTCGAGCATGTGCTGGGAGCGCGCGGCCGCCACGTCGGCGATCGCGGTCGCCTGGGGGACGCCGATCCCGAGCACCCCCCGCGTGGTGCACGCCGCGCCGGGGCCGACGCCGACCAGCACTCCCACCGCGCCGGTCCGCATCAGGTGCAGCCCGGTGGCATAGGAGGCGCATCCGCCGACGATGCAGGGGACAGACAGCTCGGCGATGAACTGCTTCAGGTTCAGCGGCTCGGTGCTCGAGGACACGTGCTCGGCCGAGATCACCGTCCCCTGGATCACGAGGATGTCGAGACCCGCCTCGAGCGCGATCTCGTAGTGATCGCGGACGCGCTGCGGCGATAGCGCTCCCGCCGCCACCGCGCCGAGCTCCTTGATCTCCTCGATCCGGCGGCCGATCAGCTCGGGCTTGACCGGCTCGGAGTAGATGTCCTGCATGGTCCGGGTCGCGGCCTCCGGGGAGGCGCTCGCGATCCGCTCCAGCTGTTCCCCGGCGTCCTCGTAGCGGGTCCAGATCCCCTCCAGGTTCAGGGCCCCGAGGCCCCCGAGGCGATTCAGCTCCGCGGCCGTCTCCGGGCTGACCACCCCGTCCATCGCCGAGGCGAGGAGCGGGAGCTCGAACCGGTACGGCCCAAGCGTCCAGGTGATGTCGATGTCGTCGGGGTCGCGCGTGCGGCGCGACGGGACCACGGCGATGTCGTCGAAGCCGAACCCCCTCCTGCCCTTCTTGCCGCGACCGATCTCGACTTCCATCAGCTCACCCTAGGCACGCTCGCGGACGAAAAAACCCCGGCAGGCCGGGGCGAAACTGCACTTTACGGGCTTTTCACGGCGCATCACCAACGCCCTGGCGATGATAACAACCGGGGCCCACCCTCAGGCCACGCCGGCCGGGACGTCGAGCTCGCGCACCTCGACCCGGGAGAGGAGCCGCTCGACCTCGGCCCGGTCGACGGTGCCGGCGCCGAAGTGCTGCGTGGACTCGGCGCCGCAGGCCACTCCATAGGCGAGACACTCGCGCGACGACCCGCCGCCGTAGCGGGCCGCGACGTAGCCGGCGAGGAAGGCGTCCCCCGACCCGACCGTGGAGACCGGCTCGAGGGGCTCGATCTCGACCTCGAACCGGCGCCGCTCGGCGGGCTCCCCGAGGATCGCGACGCAGCCCGCCTCCCTGGTGATGACCGCCTCCGAGGCGCCCATCTCGATCAGGCTCTGGAGCCCGAGCAGCAGATCGTCCGGCTCGTTGAACTCGTGGCCGACGGCCTCCTCGGCCTCGCCCAGGTTGGGGGCGACGACCGCCGGCCCGGCCCGCAGCCCGGCTCGCATCGGGTCGCCCTCGGTGTCCAGCAGCACCGGAAGCCCGAGCCGCTGCAGCTCGCCGACCAGCCTCCCGTACACGCCCGGATCGACGCCCGCCGGGACGCTGCCCGCGATGACGCAGAACGCCGCCCCCTGGGCGAGGTAGAGAAGCTTCTCGACGAAGCGGTCGATCTCGTCGGAGCCCACGCTAGGACCGCGCTCGTTGACCTCCGTCTGCTCGCCGGAGGTCGGATCGATCACCGCGAGATTGGTCCGCGACTCGTCCGCGATCCGGGTGAAGTCGTTGAGGATCGACTCCTCGGTGAGCTGCTCGAGGATCCGTGTCCCGGTCGGGCCGCCCGCGAGCCCGGTTGCGATCACGGGGCGCCCCAGCAGCTTCAGCGCCCGGGCGACGTTGACGCCCTTGCCTCCCGCCACGGTGCTGCGCTCCACGGCGCGGTGGCGCCGGCCGAGGCGGAAGTTCGGCACCGCGACCGTGCGATCGATCGCCGCGTTGAGGGTGACCGTGAGAATCATCGCTCTTCGGCTCCCTCCTCCACACGCTCTTGGTCCCGACGCTGCATCCGCTCCTCCTGAGTGCGCATCTGCTCCTCGTAGCCTCGGTCGCCGCGCCGAGCCGCCCGGCGAGCCGCCACGATGCCAATCACTATCACGACGACGCCGATGGCGATCAGGATAGCCGCGACCGAAATCCGCCCCAGGGCCTGCTCGACGAACGTCGCCTCGTCGGCCGCGCGCGCGGCGACGAGCCGCGCCGCCCCGGCCTCGCGCCCGTCGATGGTGACCGTCACCTCCCCGAGCCGCTCGCCGCGCTCGATCGGGCCCTCGACCTCCCCCGGCGCGCGGACCCTGGTGTCGAGCTTCTGCCCGCGCCGCAGCGAGACGCGCAGCTCGCGGTCGGCGACCAGCGGCAGGCTGTCGCCCTGGTAGCGGAGCTCCGACGAGGCGACCGTCTCCCCACGGCTCACCGCGGTCTCCCGGCGGTAGAGGGAGAACCCGTAGTCGAGGAGCTCGAGCGTGGCCGCGTCCCGGGCCGCCTCGCTGGGCGTCCCCAGCACGACCGAGACCAGGGTGGCGCCCTTGCGCGTCCCGGAGCCGACGAGCACGTAGCCGGCGTCGAGCGTGTGGCCGGTCTTCACCCCGGCCACCCACGGAAGGCGAAGGAGAAGCAGATTGTGATTCGTGATCTCGCGGGTGCGATCACCGGTCCGCAGGACCGCGCGCTCGGTGTCGACGATGCGGCGGAACACGGGGTCGCGGCGAAGCCGCAGCGTGAGGCTCGCGAGGTCTCCGGCGGAGGAGTAGTTGCGCGCCGAGTCGAGCCCGATCGGGTTCTCGTAGTGGGTGTCGGTCAGGCCCAGCGCTGCCGCGGTCCGATTCATCTCGCGGACGAACCTCGGCACCGAACCCGAGACCCCCTCGGCAAGGGTGACCGCGGCATCGTTCGCGCTCCCCAGAAGCAGCGCGTGGAGCAGGTCGCTGACCGAGACCCGCTCGCCGGGGGCGAGGCCCGCCAGGGTCTCCGCCGGGCTGATCGGCTGGTAGTCGGGGGCGGCGATCCGCCGATCGAGCGGGAGCTCCTTCAGGGCGAGATAGGCGGTCATCAGCTTCGTCGTGCTCGCGATCGAGCGCGTGCTGGAGATCGCGCGCCCCGCGAGCCGGTCGCCGTCCGAGGCATCGACAAGCACCCAGGCGCGGGCGTCGGGGCGCGGCGCTCCCTCGGCGCCGACGGGCGCGGCGTGGACAGGAACGGCCGAGCCGGCCGCCACCGCCGCGACCGCCACCACCCCGCAGAGCGCGCGGCGCACCCCGGTGGTCACGGCGTGCGCACCACTAGCGGAGCTTCACCCGCTGCCCGGAGATCAGGGCCTGGGGGTCGAGGTCCGGGTTGAGCTGCGAGAGGCGATCCACCCCGACCCCGGTCTTGTCGGCGATCGAGGTCAGCGAGTCCCCGGGCTCGACGGTGTAGAACTTCTCGTCGGTCTTCTTCGCGGCCTTGCCCGACCCCGAGCCGCCCCGGCCGTCGCGGTCGGAATCCGAGCCCCCGATCGTGGTCGCGATCACGAACAGCAGCGCGGCGGCGATCACGACGACCGCGATCGGCGCGAGTAGGCGCGTGGCTGCGGTCCGCTCTCCCGTCATGGCTGCGGCGGGTGATGGTACCTGCGCGACGGCGCCCCTCCGCTCAACCGGGGCGAAGCTCCCAGGCCTCCGCCCGCAGCGCCTCGGCCGCGGCGGCCGGATCCTCGGCCGCGGCGATCCCCCGCGAGGCGGCGATCAGCGCGGAGGCCGGGTGCTCCGCGAACGCGGGGCCGAGGTCCGACACGCTCCCCCCCTGCGCGCCCACCCCGGGGAGGAGGAAGATCGCGCTCGGCATCAGCTCCCGCAGCCGCGCGAGGAACGCCGGCTCGGTCGCCCCCACGACCGCGCCCATGCCGCTCAGCCCGACATCGCCGGCGAGCCGCCCGGCGCGCTCCGAGACGAGCGCCGCGATCCGCTCGTGCAGCGGTACGTCGGGGGCGGGGAGGTCGAGCAGGTCGCGCGCGCCGGGGTTCGAGGTCCGGACGAGCGCGAAGACCCCGGCGCCGGCGTCGGCCGCCGCTACCACGAGCGGCTCGAGCGCGTCTCCACCGAGCAGCGGGTTGACCGTGAACGCGTCGGCGCCGAGCCCCGCCACACTCCCCCACGGGGTCGGTGTCTCGCCGACGAGAGCCTGCGCGTAGGCGGCCGCGGTGACCGGGACGTCCCCCCGCTTTCCGTCCGCGATCACAACCAGCCCCGCCTCCTGCGCCGCGGAGACGGTGCGCCGCAGGGCGTCGGTCCCGGGCGCCCCGAGGCGCTCGAAGCAAGCCAGCTGCGGCTTCGCCGCGACGCACGCGGGGCCGGCGCGCTCGATCAGCTCGCGACACCACTCCGCGACCGCGCCGGAGGCGCGCTCGCCCGGATCCTCGCCCGCACCGCCGTCCCCCGCCCCTGGTCCCAGGGCCGCGGGGTCGGGATCGAGGCCGAGGCAAACCTGACTGCGGCGCTCCTCGACGAGCGCCGCGAGCCGGTCGGCGAAGGCAGCGGTCAGCCGGCGCCCTTGACCTTCGACTTCAGCCCGGCGCCGGCCGAGAACCGCGGCACCCGGCCGCCCGGGATCGTGATCCGCTCGCCGGTGCGAGGGTTGACCCCCTGGCGCGGGCCGCGCTCGGCGACATGGAACTTTCCGAACCCCGTGAAGTTGACGTTCTCGCCACGGGCCAGCGCCGCGCCGATCCCGTCGAGCACCGCCTCGACGGCCTGCGCGGCATGCTTCTTGCTCCCCATCCGTCCGTCACGGGCGATGAGATCGACGAACTCGGCCTTTGTCACGTTTTCCTCCTCGTCCGGGTGCGGGCGCCAGGCGCCAATCTAACACCGGCAGCGGCCGATCCCCCCTACATGCGCTCCGGCGCGCTGACCCCGAGCAGCTCCAGCGTGCGCGCGATCACCCGCTTCGTCGCGACGCAGATCGCGAGCCGGCCGACCTCGGTGCCGGGGCCGCTTCCGCCCTCCGACTCCGCGCCGATCACCTTGCAGTCGCGGTAGAAGGCGTGGAAGTCCGCCGCGGTCGCCATCGCGTAGGCGCACAGCCGGTGCGGCGCGCGCACCTGCGACGCCGCGGCCACGTCGCCCGGCAGCTCGAGCAGCCGCTTCACCAGCGCCCGCTCGCTCGGCTCGACCGCGGCCCGGAGCGACGAGTCGAGGTCTCCGAGCGCCCCCTCCACGGCGTCGTCCCCTGCCTTGCGCAGGATGCTCGCGATCCGCGCGTGCGCGTACTGGACGTAGTACACGGGGTTGTCCTGCGACTGGCGGCGGGCCAGCTCGAGGTCGAGGTCGACCGTCGTGTCGTGGCTTCGCTGCAGCATCAAAAAGCGCGCCGCGTCCGCCCCGATGTCGTCGATCAGCTCGTCCAGGGTGACGAACTCGCCGCGGCGCTTTGACATCTGGGCCCGCTCGCCGCCCTCCACGACGTGGACGAGCTGCATGATCAGCGCCTCGAGGCAATCTGGGTCGGCCCCGAGCGCCTCCAGCGCCGCCCGCATCCGCCCCACGTAGCCGTGGTGATCGGCGCCGAGCACGTTTATCAAGCGCTCGAAGCCGCGCTCCAGCTTTCCCCAGTGGTAGGCGACGTCCGCCTGGAAGTACGTCGGCTCGCCGTCGGAGCGGACCAGCACGCGGTCCTTGTCGTCGCCGAGCTCGGTGGTGCGAAGCCACGTCGCTCCCTCGCTCTCGTACACGTGGCCGCGGCGGCGCAGCTCCTCCATCGTCGCCTCGACCTTCCCCGACGCGTACAGCTCGCGCTCGGAGGCCCAGCTGTCGAAGCCGACCCCGAACCGCTCCAGGGTCGCGGCGACCGTCTCGCGCATTCGCTCGACGCCGAGCGCCTCCAGGTCGTCGAGGTCGCGCGGGTCGGCGCCCGCGTCCGCGAGCTCGCGCGCCAGCTCCTCGACGTAGGCGCCCTCGTAGCCGTCCTCCGGCGGCTCGCCGCCCTCCATCCGCGCCGCGATCGACTCGGCGAAGCGGCGCACCTGCGCGCCGACGTCGTTGACGTAGTACTCGCGCCCCACCTCGTGACCGGCGAAGCCCAGGATCCGCGCCACGGAGTCGCCGTACGCGGCGTGACGGCCCCCCGCCGCGGTCAGCGGCCCGGTCGGGTTCGCGGACACGAACTCCACCAGCGCCCGCTCGGGCTCGGCGACCACGCCGGCGCCGAACCGATCCCCGGCCGCGAGCACCGCGGCGACCCCCTCGCGATACCAGCGATCGGTGAGAAACAGGTTCAGGAACCCGGGGCCGGCGACCTCGATCCGCTCCGCGATCGAGCCCAGGCGCCCGTCGAGCTCCTCGCGCAGGCGCTCGGCGACCTCGCGCGGGGGCTCGCCGCGCACCGGGGCGAGCAGCATCGCCGCGTTAGTCGAGTAGTCGCCGAGGTCGGCCTTCGGGGGCCGCTCGAGGCTCGGCGTCGCGTCGCCGCCGTCGCCGTCGCGCAGGCTCGCGGCGGCCGCGTCTACGGCGTCGCGCAGATCGAGTAGGGGATCGCTCACGCTGCGATACTAGGCCCAGGAAGGTCGACAGGAAGGCGAGGCGATGCCCGACGAGGAGCCGCAGGAGCGGCACATCAACATCCACACCTCACCCGAGGCGATGGCGGGCGTGTACGCGAACTTCGCCAACGTCAGCCACTCGGACTACGAGTTCACGATCACCTTCGCGCGGGTGGACCACGAGGTGGAGGAGGACGAGGTGCCGGGAGTCGTCGTCTCGCGCGTCGCGATCTCGCCCCGCTTCATGCGCGAGCTGATCGACGCAATGGAGGACAACTACTCCAAGTGGCAGACGCGGGAGGGAATCAAGAGCCTGCCCGAGTGGGAGGGCAAGGAGGAGGACCGCGAGAGCTAGGGGCGCTCCCCCTCGCGCCACGCCTCCGCCGCCCCGATCCGCTCGATCGTCGGGGGGTGGGTCCGGAGCAGGTTGATGACGATCCCCGGCGGGTCGGGGTCGCCGACGTTGGCGACCGCGAGGCGGCGCTGGAGGTCGATCAGCGCATCGGGGTCGTCGGTGAGCTCGAGCGCGAACGCGTCGGCGGACTCCTCGACCTCCCGCGAGAGCTGGTTCCCGACCAGCCCGAGGACGAACGTCGCCACGGTGAGCGCGAGCGCGAACGCCGGGAGCGCGGCCGGGGTGCCGGGGTCGGCGCCGCTTCTGCGCGCCAGCCGCGAGCCGAGCTCCCACACGAACACGAGCGCGAGCGGCGCGACGAGCGCCACCCACGCCATCCCCCGGAGGATGTCGCGGTGCTTCACGTGGGCCAGCTCGTGGGCGACGACCGAGCGCAGCGCGGGGCGCTCCACGCCCGCGAGCAGGTTGTCGTACAGGACGACGCGCTTCGTCGGCCCGATCCCGTCCACGTAGGCGTTCAAAGCGGTGCTGCGCCGGCTCGCGTCCACCCGGTAGACATCGCCGATGTCCACCCCGGCGCGCTCCCCCAGCTCGAGCACCTCGGCGCGCGCCCGCCCCTCGCGCAGCGGCTCGAAGCGGTTGAAGAGCGGCGCCAGCACGACCGGGGCCAGCCACACGAACACGACCTCGATCGCGATCACCGCGCCCGTCGCGGGGACGCACCACAGCCGCCCGAAGCGGCGCACCAGCGCGATCAGAAGCGCCGCGCCGGCCGCGGCGAGCGCGGCGCCGATCGCCCTCGACTTTCCCTGGTCCGCGAGCCACGCGCCGATCCCCTGCGTGGAGAGCCCCACGTCCACCGCCCGCTCGTGGGCCGCGACCTGGAGGGGCAGCGCGACCAGCGCCAGGGTGAGGGCGAGGC
>JBOGZH010000390.1:0-1574 GCA_050697095.1 Solirubrobacterales bacterium | reverse complement strand
CCATTGTCGGACGGGGCACTAGGGGTCGCCCGCGGAGCTGGAGAGCGCGGTGCGCAGCGCCCGCCCGACCTGATTCAGGGTGATCACTCCGCTCAGGCGCCCGTCGGCGTCGACGGCCATCAGCGCGCCGAGACGGCGCAGGTGCTCGTTCCCGAGCAGCGACTCGAGCGGGGCGTCCTCGCGCACCAGGAGCTCGCTCGCCGCCTCGACCTCGGCGACCTCGCGGACGGTGGCGGAGCCGCGGCGCATCTCCGGAACCGCGTCGGCCGCGCCGCGCTTCAGCAGTCCCTGGAAGCGCTGCGCGGCGTCGACGACGGGGAACCACGGCCACCGGTAGCGGAGGAAGTACTCGTTCAGGGCGTCGGAGACCGTGAGCTGCTCCGGAATCGCGACCGGCTCGCGGTCCATCACGTCGCCCACCGTCACCCCGCTGATCCGGCTCGCGACCTCGCTCTGAACATGGGCCGCCCGCGCGGACTGGTAGAGGATGAAGCCGAGGATCCCGAGCCAGATCCCGCCGAGCGGATCGCCGTCGATAAGCAGGAAGAGCCCGAAGGCGATCAGGATCCAGGCGAAGATCTGTCCGAGGCCGGCGGCGAAGCGGGTGGCGCTGCCCCGGTTCCCGGTTATGCGCCACGCGATCGATCGCGCGATCCGTCCGCCGTCCAGCGGGTAGGCGGGGATCAGGTTGAAGACGAGGACGAGTAGGTTGATGCTCGTCAGCCAGGCGATCACCGCGAGTCCGCCCGAGACCTCGGCGCCGTCCTCGACCAGCATCGCGTCGGCGAAGTCGCCGCTTCCGGTGACGAGGATTCCGACCGCCCCCGAGACGAGCGCGATCACGAGGGTGACGATCGGGCCCGCGATCGCGATCTTGAACTCTGTCCCGGGCGAGTCCGAGTCGCGCTGCAGGCGCGCGATCCCGCCGAACATCCACAGCGTGATGTCGGCGATCCCGACGCCGCGCCTTACCGCCACCAGGGCGTGACCCAGCTCGTGCAGCAGGATCGAGCCGAAGAACAGCAGCGCGCTGATCACCGCGAGCAGGTAGGGGCCGATCGCCTCCGTCGAAGCATCCGTGACCGAGCGGTAGAAGCCCGACAGCCACAGGATCACGAGGAAGAGGACGAGGAACCAGGAGTAGTCGACGGCGATCCGGATCCCGCGGATGCGAAACAGCGTTAGGCCGGCGCCGGCCGCCATGACTCCCATATTAGGTATCGGCCGCGCTTGGCAGGTGAGTTAGATGAGCTGTTCCAGCTAGGTTTCCCGTCCCAATGGCCACGACCCCCACACGATCGAGTACGGCCACACCTTCGTCGCTGGATCAGGACCGGTTGCGGGCTGAGGTGGAGAGCCTCGCGGCGATCCACCGCCCGACCGCCACCGAGGGTGAGCGCAGGGCCGCCGAGTGGGTCGCGGCGCGGCTCGGCGACGCCGGGGCGCACGCTCGCCTCGAGGAGGAGGACTCGAACGGCGGCTACTGGTGGCCGCTCGGTCTGACGGCGGCCGCGGGCGCACTCGGGGGCCTTGCGGCGCTGCGTGGACGCCGGGCGCTCGGTGGACTGCTGGGG
>JBOGZH010000389.1:0-1616 GCA_050697095.1 Solirubrobacterales bacterium | reverse complement strand
CCCTCGTGCATGGCGCCGTCCCCGGACAGCTCCGGGTCCTCCTCGTGCAGCGCGATCACTCCCCCGACGAGCCTCTGGTACTGGAGCGCACGTCGCAGCACGCGGGCGCTCCGCAGAGGCCAACCGTCGTCGCTGAAGCCGACCGCGCCCGCCTCGCGCAACTCGGCCATCTCGGTCAGCTCGTCACCCGCGATCGCCCGGGTGATCGAGGCGAAGAACCCGACCGGCACCGACGCCTCGCGCTCGGCCTGCCGGCGGAGCGCCTGCACAGCGGGCGCCCCATCGACCGGCGGCTCGGTGTTCGGCATCGCGAGCACACCGCAAAAGCCCCCCGCCCCGGCTGCGCGCGTGCCCGTCTCGAGATCTTCCTTGTGCTCGTGGCCCGGCACCCGGAGGTGAACGTGGGGATCGAAGAAGGCCGGGAACGCGAACATCCCCTCGGCGTCCACCGACTCCAGCCCATCGGCCCCGGCGCTCCCGGGCTCGGCCAGCTCGATGATCTCCCCCTGGCGGATCACGATGTCACGGATCCCGTCGATCCCGGCGCGGGGATCGAGCACCCGGGCGCCGCGGACGATCAGCTCGGCGCCCTCGTTGCGCCGCCAGCTCAGCGAGGAGATCGCGCTCAAGCCGGCTCTCCGATCGGCGAGGGCTCGGGGACGTCTTCCGGCCGGCGCCGGGCGCCACCCGGCCGCTCCGCGCCCGCGAGCAGCTCGTAGAGGATCGCCATCCGCACCACGAGCCCGCTCTCCACCTGCTCGGCGATCAGCGAGTGGGGCGAGTCGATCACGTCGGGGGCGAGCTCCACGCCGCGGTTCACCGGCCCCGGGTGCATGAGAAGCTGGCGCGGCGACAGCCGGCGAGAGTCGATCTGGTAGTGGGTCGCGTACTCGCGGATCGAGGGGACGAAGCTCTCGCCCATCCGCTCGCGCTGCATCCGCAGGGCGTAGATCACGTCGGCCTCGCCGAGCTCGCCGAGCGTGTAGGAGACCTGGCAGCCGAGCGTCTCGATCCCGCGGGGAATCAGGGTCGGCGGCCCGCACACCGTCACCTCCGCCCCCATCGCCCCGAAGGCGAGCACGTTGGAGCGCGCGACCCGGCTGTGAAGGACGTCGCCGACGATCCAGATCCGTTTGCCCTCGAGCGAGCCGAGGCGGCGCCGGAGTGTGTAGACGTCGAGCAGCGCCTGGCTGGGGTGCTCGTGCTTGCCGTCGCCCGCGTTGATCACCGAGGCGTCGGTCCACCGGGTGACCAGCTCCGCCGCCCCGGCGTGCGGGGACCGGATCACGATCGCAGCGGGGTCGTAGGCGCTCAGGGTCGCGACCGTGTCCTTGAGCGACTCGCCCTTGTCCACCGAGGAGCCGGCGGAGCGGATCGAGACCACGTCGGCGGAGAGGCGCTTCGCGGCGAGCTCGAAGGAGGAACTCGTCCGGGTGCTGGACTCGAAGAAGAGGTTGACGATCGTCCGCCCGCGCAGGGTCGGGACCTTCTTGATGTCGCGCCTGCCCACCTCGTCAAAGCTCTCGGCCCGCTCCATGATCCGCTCGATGTCGGCCCGCTCCATGTGCTCGACGGCCAGCAGGTGCCTCATCACGCCTCCTCCTCGTCTCCGCTCG
>JBOGZH010000388.1:0-2773 GCA_050697095.1 Solirubrobacterales bacterium | reverse complement strand
CGAGTCGCTCGTGGCGAGCATCGAGATCGCATTGGTGACGATGGTCGTCGCGACCGTGCTGGGAACGACCCTCGCCTTCGGCCTCGTCCGCGCCCAATCCCGCATCGCTCGCAGCAGCAACGTGCTGATGCTGATCCCGCTGGTCACTCCGGAGATCGTCGCCGGGACCTCGGCGCTGCTGCTCTTCGCCCAGGTCGGAATCGAGCTCTCGCTGCTCACGATCATGATCGCCCACATCACCTTCTCGATCTCCTTCGTGACCGTGATTGTGCGGGCCAGGCTCTCGGCGCTGAACCGCGAGGTCGAGGAGGCGGCGCTCGACCTCGGCGCCACCCGCATCCAGACGCTCCGCCTCATCGTCCTGCCCGCGCTGTGGCCGGCGATCATCGCCTCGGCCCTGCTGATCTTCGCGCTCAGCTTCGACGACTTCGTGATCTCGTTCTTCACCACCGGTGAGTCGCCGACGCCGCTGCCGGTACAGATCTACTCGTCGATCCGCTTCGGCGTGACGCCGACGATCAACGCGATCGGCACCTCGATGCTCGTGATCTCGTTCCTGATCCTGGCCGTGGCGGTCGCGCTGCCGCGCCTGCTGGGGCGCCGTGAGGAGGAGACAGTGCTGATCGGAAGGGAGACCGCATGACCGCGAACCAGACGACCGCCGCGAACCAGACGAGCACGGAGACGGCTGCCGCCCAGATGCCCGGCGGTGACGGCGTGGGCCAGGAGGCGATCCGCTTCGAAGGCGTGACCAAGCGCTTCGGCTCCACGGTGGCGGTCGACGACCTCAACCTCCAGGTTCGGCGCGGCGAGTTCTTCTCGCTGCTCGGGCCGTCCGGGTGCGGGAAGACGACGACGCTGCGGATGGTCGCCGGCTTCGAGCAGCCGACCGAGGGCAGCGTCTACCTGGAGGGCGAGCACGTGGAGGATGTGCCGCCGTACCGGCGCAACGTCAACACGGTGTTCCAGAGCTATGCCCTGTTCGAGCACCTCGATGTGGAGGGGAACGTCGCCTTCGGGCTCAAGCGCCGCAAGGTGCCCGACGGCGAGATCAAGACCCGCGTCTCTGAGGCGCTCGAGCTCGTCCAGCTCACCGGCCGGGAGCACTCCAAGCCCCGCCAGCTCTCCGGCGGCCAGATGCAACGCGTGGCGCTCGCCCGGGCGCTCGTCAACAGCCCCTCGGTGCTGCTGCTCGACGAGCCGCTTGGCGCGCTCGACCTGAAGCTGAGACGCGCGATGCAGATCGAGCTCAAGAACCTCCAGCGCCGGGTCGGCATCACCTTCCTCTACGTCACCCACGACCAGGAGGAGGCGCTGGCGATGTCCGACCGGATCGCGGTCATGGACGAGGGCGTCGTGCAGCAGCACGGCCCGCCCGAGGAGATCTACGAGACCCCGCGCAAGACCTTCGTCGCCGGCTTCATCGGCGTCTCCAACCTGCTTCCGGCCACGGTGGAGGGCGACGGCGTCCGCCTCTCGACCGGACAGCTGTGCAGCGCGAGGATTCCGGACGGCACCGAGCAGGGCACCTCGGTGCACTGCTCGGTGCGCCCGGAGAAGATCTTCCTCGACGATCTCGTCGAGGAGGGCATGGTGTCGGTCGAGGGTGAGATCGTGGAGCGGATCTACATGGGAACGACGACGCAGGTGATCGTCGAGCTGGCGCCCGACCTGCGCGTGATCTCGCTGGAGCAGAACACCGCCCGCTCTCGGGCCGACGACCGCTGGGAAATCGGCGAGCGGATCACGCTCGGGTGGCATCCGGAGCACGCGCTGGTGCTCCGTTAGCGCTGCTCGCCCCGGGACCGAAACGCCTCAGCATCCGTCCGGGCCGGTGGGCGTCGCGGCGGAGGTCGACCAGCACCCGGTGCGCCGCGTTGTGCCCCGAGGCGCCCATCACCCCGCCCCCGGGATGGGTCCCGGCGCCGCAGAGATAGAGACCGCCGACGGGGGTCGCGTAGCGCGAGAGCTGCGGGGTGGGACGCATGAACCCCATCTGGTTCAGCCCCTGCTCGCCCTGGAAGATCGACCCGCCGAGGAGCCCGAACACGCGCTCGATGTCCGGGGGCGCCAGGACCTCGTAGTTGATCACGGCGTCCTTCACGTTGGGCGCGTAGCGTCCGAGGATCTCGAAGCAGCGCTGCGCGTAAGCCTCGCGGTCGCCCTCCGCCCAGTCCTCCTCCTTCGGAGGCCCGTACTGGGTGAACATCGTCACCACCACCGAGTCGTCGTCGGTCAGGCTCGGGTCTGAGACCGAGGGCACCTCGACCTCGACGTAGGGGTTCTCCGCCGGCCGCCCGCGGCACGCGTCCTGCCACGCGCGCTCCAGGTAGTCGATCGAGGGGCAGAGGGTGAAGCTCGCGTGCAGCAGCTCCTCGCCCTCGGCGTCCGAGAGGCCCTCGAAGCGGGGCGCCTCCGAGAGCACGGCGTTGATCTTCACCGAGCCGCCGCGGGTGCGGTAGCGGTTGATGTCTCGGACCACCTCGTCGGGGAAGTGCTCCGCGCCGACCAGGTCGAGCACGGTCGTCTTCGGGTGCGTGCCGGCGATCACGGTCGAGGCGGTCAGCTCCTCGCCGGACTCCAGGGTGACGCCGGCGACGCGCCCGTCGCGGATGTCGATCGAGCTCACCGCGGCGTCGGTGCGGATCACAGCGCCGGCCGAGCGCGCGCTGGCCGCGATCGACTCAGAGATCGCGCCCATCCCTCCGCGCACATGGCCCCACAGCCCGACCACGCCGTCGAGCTCGCCGAGCCAGTGGTGGAGCAGGTTGTA
>JBOGZH010000387.1:0-4754 GCA_050697095.1 Solirubrobacterales bacterium | reverse complement strand
GGACGCTCAGATGGGAACGCAACGGTGGCGGCTGGGCAGCCGGACCTGGGAACGCAACGGTGGCGGTTTCAGGGGAACGGAACGGTGGCGGCTGTCAACTAGGCGAGCGCCGGCTCGAGCTCGGCCTCGAGGCGCTTCTTGGGCAACGCCCCGATCACCTTCTTGACCTCCTCGCCGCCCTTGAAGACGATCAGGGTGGGGATCGAGAGGACCTCGTAGGTGGCGGCGGTCTGCTGGTTGTCGTCCACGTTCAGGCTGACGACGCGCAGGTCGTCGCGCTCACCGTCGATCTCCTCAAGGATCGGGTGAACGACGCGGCAGGGGCCGCACCAGGGAGCCCAGAAATCGACCAGCACCGGGGTCTCCGAGTCGAGAACCTCAGCCTGGAAGTTGGCGTCGGTTACGTCGGGGAGCTTTCCGGGCAATGCCTTCTCCTGTCGATCGGGGCCTGCGGCTCGAGAGTCGCTTCACAAAATATAGTAGCGACGATCAGCGGCGGCGGCGCATCCGCAGCACAGGCACACGGTACGCGGCCTCGAGCACGATCGCGCCGGTCATCTTCGACTCTCCGACCCTCCGGTCCCGGAAGGTGATCGGCACCTCCACGACCCGGAAGCCCGCGACGACCGCGCGGTATGTCATCTCCACCTGGAACGCGTAGCCCTGCGAGCCGACCGAGGCCAGCTTGACCCCCTCCAGCGCCTCGCGCCGCCAGCACTTGAACCCGCTGGTCATGTCGTGGACCCCGAGCCCGAGCACCGCCCGCGCGTAGCGGCTGCCCCAGCGGCTGATCGCGACCCTCCCGGGGCCCCAGTCGGTGACCTGCCCGCCGGACACGTAGCGGGAACCGATCACGAGGTCCGCGTCCGCGGCCGCAGCGAGCAGCTTCGGGAGCTCCGCCGGGTCGTGGGAAAAATCTGCGTCCATCTGCACGATCAGCTCCGCGCCTCCGTCGAGCGCGGCCTGAAAACCCGCGACGTAGGCGGGGCCGAGCCCGCGCTTTCCGGTCCGGTGCAGGATGCGCACGTCCTCGTCCTCGGCCGCGAGGCGATCGGCGATCTCGCCGGTGCCGTCGGGCGAGGCGTCGTCGACCACGAGCACCCGGGCGGGCTCGGGCAGCGCGTCGCGGATCTCCCCCACGAGGGGCTCGATCGTCTCGGCCTCGTTGTAGGTGGGGACGACGACCCAGGTGGCGGGAGGATCACTCACATCACTGGAAGTTCGCGCGCGGCCCAAAATCAGCTTCCCCACCCACCCACACCCTTGTCGAGCCGCGCGCTCACAGCCGCAATAAGTTAGGGGGATGCGGAACGCGGAGATCTCCGAGGCCCTCTCGGAGCTGGGCACGCTGTACGAGCTCGACGGCGCGGTCCGGTATCGGGTGATCGCCTACCACGAGGCGGCGCGGGTGATCCGCGACAGCCCCGTCTCCGTGGAGGAGCTGGCGCGAGCCGGGCGCGCGACCGAGCTGCCGGGGGTGGGAAAGACCCTCCAGGAGAAGATCGTCGCCCTGATCGACACCGGCTCGATCCCCGCCGCCGAGAAGCTCAAGGAGCGCTTCCCCCCCTCGCTGGTCGAGGTCACCTACGTGCCCGGCCTGGGCGCGCGCACGGCGCGGCGCCTGTACGACGAGCTCGGGATCGCGAGCCTCGAGCAGCTCCGCGAGGCGGCGGAGTCGGGACGGCTCCGGGGCGTCAAGGGGCTCGGGCCGAAGGCGGAGGAGAACGTGCTCGCCGCCGTCGAGCGGCTCGAGGAGGAGGGGGTCGCGGAGCGCCGCCTGCTCTCCGACGTGCTCTCGGTCGCCGAGGAGATCGCCGCGAGCCTGCGCGAGAGCGCCGCGGGCGGCGATGTGACGGTTGCCGGGTCGGCGCGGCGGATGGCCGAGACCTGCAAGGACATCGACCTGATCGCCACCACGACCGATCCCGAGGCGCTCGCAGCGGAGCTTGCCGCGCACCCGCTTGCCGCCGAGCCGCGCGGCGCGGGCGAGGCCGGGGCGCGGATCGTCACCCACAACGGGATCGCCGTCGATCTGCGCGTCGCGCCACCGGAGGCGTACGGCAACCTGCTCCAGCACTTCACGGGATCGGCGGAGCACAACGTGAAGCTCCGCGAGCGCGCCGTGGCGCGCGGGCTGTCCGTGTCCGAGCACGGGATCACCGACACGGAGAGCGGCAAGGTCACGCACTGCGCGACCGAGGAGGAGGTGTACGAGCGCCTCGGGCTGCCCTGCATCGCGCCCGAGCTGCGCGAGGGCGGCGGCGAGATCAAGGCCGCCGCGGACGGCTCGCTGCCGAAGCTCGTCACCCGGGACGACATCCGCGGCGACCTCCATTGCCACACGACGCTCTCGGACGGCCACAACACGCTCGAGGAGATGACCGAGGCCGCGCGCAGCCGCGGGTACTCATACCTCGCGGTCACTGACCACTCCGCCTCGCACGGGTTCGGGAACGACGTCCAGCCCGACGCCCTGCTCGAGCGCGTCGAGGAGGTGCGCGAGCTCAACCGGCGCACCCGGGGCCTAAAGCTCCTCGCCGGGACCGAGACGAACATCCTCCCCGACGGCTCGCTGGACTACGAGGACGAGGTGCTCGAGAAGCTCGACTGGGTGATCGCGAGCGTGCACACGTCGTTCCGGATCAGCGAGAAGAAGATGACAGAACGGGTTCTGACGGCGATCGAGCATCCGCTCGTCGACTGCATCGGCCACCTGTCCGGTCGGATGATCCTCAGACGCAGCCCCTACGACATCGACGTGGCCCGGATCGCCGAAGCGGCCGCCGCGAACGGGACGATGCTGGAGATCAACGGGAACCCGAACCGCCGCGACCTCTCCGAGCAAAACGCGCGGCTCGCCGCGGAGATCGGCGCGACGATCGTGATCAACACCGACGCCCACCGCGTCAGGACGATGGAGAACATGCGCTACGGGGTCGCGACCGCGCGCCGCGCATGGCTCACCGCCGCGCAGATCGCCAACACGCGGGGATGGCGCGAGTTCGCAAAGCTGCGCAAGCGCACCCGCGCCTGAACGCGGAAGGACTGGGGATCGGCTCGCGCGGCGAGCTGCCGGCGGCGCTGGGCGAGGAGGGCTAGGCGGGCCGGCCGCCGCCGACGCCGGCCTCCCGTTCGGAGGGAGGGGGTGGCGGATGGCCGGCCGGCATGCGGTCCCGGCTGAGGCCCGGCGTGCGCACGAGCTTGATCGGCTCGAGCGCCGAGGATGGCTCGACGTAGAAGCGGACCCCGTCGCGGTCCTCGACCCCGGTCACCGCGGCCTCGCGGCTGCGCCACATCAGCGCCACCAGGAGCGCGTAGCCTGCGCCGATCGCCGCCACCTGGGGCCACACGAAGGCGAGCCCGCCCGCGATCAGGGCGAAGGCGCCCAACGGCCACAGCCGGATCAGCGCGATGCGGAGCGGACTCTCGGGAGGGAGGCTGGGCGAGACCCGCGCGCCGGCCAGCGTCCGCGACAGGCCTTCGGCGGCGCGCTCGGCCCGCCCCAGGACGAGCCCCACCATCGCCGCCACGACCCACCACCCGCCCGCGACGATCAGGGTCAGGCTGTCGCCGTCGCGGTTGGCGACCAACACAGCGACCGCCCCGAGCGCGGTCGCCTCGGCCGCGACCAGCAGGACCGTGAGCCGGAGGAGATCGGTGAAGAGCATCAGACGGCCAGCCCGTCCAGGACTTCGAGGAATCCGGCCGTTCCCTCGACCATCACGTCGGCCTCCTCGCTCAGCTCACGGGGCCCCTCCCCGGACGCGATCCCGACGCACACGGCCGCGGTGAGATCACCCGCCGCCCTCAGGTCACGCAGGCGGCGAAAGGCGTCGATGTCGGTGCGGTCGTCCCCGCCGTACAGCGCCCTGGCGATACCGCGCTCCTCGAGCAGCTCAGCGAGCGCCGTCCCCTTGTCGAGGTGGACCGCGGGACGGATCTCGAGGACCTTGCGTCCCCAGTGCGGGAGGAGGTTCCTCCCGATCGCGTCGGTTGCGATCTCGCGTGCCGTGGCCTCGGCGGCGCCTTCGTCGACGGCGCCGCGCCAGTGGAGAGCGCAGATCGGCCCCTTGTCCTCGATCCTGAGGCCCAACGAGGCGAGCTCGCTCGCGTCGAGGTGCTCGATGAATGCCGCCGCGTCGTCCGCGTGCCCGGCGACCGCCGGGTCGAGCCGAACATCACCCACGTCCGGGACGAAGCGCTCGAAGCCATGGTTGCCGATGTACACGAGTCCGTCCAACCCGACGAGTTCGCGCGCCTCGGCCGCTCGCCGGCCGGACAGGCAGCCGACCAGGGCATAGCGTTCCGCGAGAGCACGCAGGCTGTCGCGCGCACCCTTGGGCACCGAGGCGTCGCCCGCGCGCTCGACGATCGGGGCGAGCGTTCCGTCGATATCGCAGAAGACCGCTGAGGAGCCCGGGTCGGCGCGAAGCGGCTCGAGGAGCTCCTTCAGCTTCCCGGCCTGCGGAGTGGCGGCGTGCACGGTCCCTAGTATCGCCCCTGCTTGGAGGACCCGATGATCGTGACAGGAGAGGTGTCGCTGCCGCTCGCCGAGATCGAGCTGCGCGCGAGCCGCTCCTCGGGTCCCGGAGGCCAGCACGCCAACGTCACCGCGTCGCGGGTCGAGGCGAGCTTCGATGTCGCGGCGTCGAGCTCGCTCACCGAAGCGCAGAAGCGCCGCGTGATCGAGCGCGCGGGGCCGCGCGTCACGGCGGTGGCCCAGGATGCCCGCGGGCAGGCGCGCAACCGCGAGC
>JBOGZH010000386.1:0-2940 GCA_050697095.1 Solirubrobacterales bacterium | reverse complement strand
GCGGCTCGGGGCAGTGCGGGAAGGCGATCCGCTGCCGGTATCACGGATGGACCTACCGGCTCGACGGCTCCCTGATCGGGATGCCCGAGGTGCGGAGCTTCGGCGAGATCGACAAGTCGGCGCTCGGCCTGCTCCCGGCGAGGGTGGACGAGTTCTGCGGGCTCGTGTTCGTCAACCTCGATCTGGACGCCGCGCCGCTGTCGGAGCGGCTGGGCGACCTCGCGGAACACCTCGCTCCGTACCGGATCCCGTCGCTCGTCCCCTTCTCATCGACCGTGGGCCACCAGTCGGTGAACTGGAAGATCGTGATCGACAACTACCTCGAGGGGTACCACGTGCCGATCGCGCACCCGGGGCTCATGCGGCTGCTCGACTACAAGCGCTACGAGCTCGAGCTGGGCGACGAGTACGTGTGGTTCGAGGCGCCGCTTCGCGACAGGCCGGCGGGCACCCGGCTGGAGCGAGCCTACCGGCGGCTGGTGAAGCCGATGCCGGGCCTCGCGCCGGAGGACGTCCGCGCGTGGCACTACGTGTTCATCTATCCCAACACCGCCATCGATCTCTATCCGGACCAGGTGATGACGTGGCAGGTCAGTCCCGACGGGGTGGTGCGGACGCGCGACTCGTTCACCGCCTACCGCCCCGAGCGGCCGGGACTCCGCAACCGCCTCGTGCAGCGGATGAACACGAGGCTCAACACCCTCGTCCACGAGGAGGACGTCGACCTGGTCGAGAACGTCCAGGCCGGGCTGGCGACCCGCGACTTCACGCTCGGGCCCCTGTCGGGGCGCGAGGCGGCGGTGGGGTGGTTCGCTGACAGGGTCCGTGCGGACCTCGCGGATGCTGGGACGATCGCGGACGAGTCCGCCCCGACGCCGGCCGCCCTAGCGTGAGTCCCGCCACGGCCACCGAACGCAACGCCCGCGAGCAGATACTCGATGCCGCCGTGGAACGGATCGCCACGGACGGGATCGACGAGGTGCGGATCGCCCGGATCGCGATGGACGCGGGGGTCTCCAGCTCGCTCGTGCACTACCACTTCGAAACCCGCGAGGCGCTCCTCGCCGAGGCGCTCGAGCATTCCTTCGAGCTCGCCGGCGACGTGCGCATCGGCGAGGAGGAAGCGGAGGAGGACGCGCCCTCCCACGCGCACCGGCTCGCGGCGATGGTCGACCAGTGCCTCCCCTACCAGGGCACCCTCGAGCGCGACTGGATGTTGTGGGTCGAGCTGTGGCTTCGCGCGGCGCGGAGCCCGGAGCTGAGGGCGACCGCCGCGCGCCTGTACGAGCGCATGCACCGCTGGCTCGCCGACGAGATCGCCGCCGGGATCGCCGACGGAGAGTTCTCGGACTGCGATGTCGACGCGCTGACGGACCGCGTGCTGGCGATGCTCGACGGCTTCGGGATCCGGGCCCTGGTGCGAGACCCGGCGGTGCCCCTGGACTGGGCCCGCGGCGAGGTGTGGCGCATGCTCGCGCGCGAGCTGGGCATGGACGCGGAGACGCCGCTGCGATAGGTTTCCGTTTAATGGCGGTTCAGTTAACGGTCCTACGGCGGGGTCCGTGAGCCCGCGACCTGAGATCGCGCATCTGCGGCGACCGCAGATCCTCACCGCCGCGGCGGAGGTGATCCGGGAGCGCGGGGTGAATCGGACCAGGATCGCCGACGTCGCGGAGCGGATGAACGTAAGCCCGCCGGCGCTGCTCTACTACTTCGAGTCCAAGCAGGAGCTGCTCCGCGAGGCGCTGATCTTCGCCGAGGAGTGCTTCTACGAGGAGTTCGCCGACAGGCTGACCTCGTTCGAGAGCGCCCGCGCGCGGCTGCTGTGGCTGGTGGACTCCTACATCGCGGCCGACGACTACGACGCCGTTCTGTGGATCGAGCTGTGGCCGCACGCGCTGCGCGGAGGCGATCTGGCGAGGACCCGCGACTCGCTCGACCGGCGCTGGCGCGGCGCGATCGCGTCGATCATTCGCGAGGGGCAGGAGGGCGGCGAGTTCGGCGGCGGAGACCCCGATGAGCTGGCGCTGCTCGTCGCCTCGCTGCTGGACGGGCTCGCGATCCAGGTCGCGCTCGAGGACCGCGAGATCTCCTATCGCCGCGCGCGGCAGCTGTGCCTAGCGATGCTGGAGCGAGAGCTGGACTGCACGCTGACGGCCGCTGAAGAGGGGAGGCGGGCCGCGTAGGTGCTGAGCGCGGTGGGGGCCGCGAGACAGCAAGGAGCGAGAAGAGGAGAATTTGAGGACATGAGCGGGGAACGAGAGAACGAGGGCATCGCCGGGCTCCCCCGGGGGGTCGCTGGACGGCTGCGTAGGCGCGAGCTGCTGCAGGCAGGCGCGGGCGCGGCCGTCGCCCTCGGACTCTCGAGCTGTGGGATCGGACGCGGTTTGCAGGGCGACACCGACCGGGTGATCGAGCCCAAGGTGGACGGCGACCTCTACTACTTCAACTACTCCCAGTACATCAACCCGGGGCTCGTGAAGGAGTTTGAGAAGAAATACGACGTCCGCGTGATCCAGTCCTACTTCGACGCAATGGAGGGGATGCTGGCGAAGCTCCGGGCCGGCAACACCTACGACGTGATGTTCCCCACCGCCGAATACGTTCAGCGGCTGATCCAGCAGCAGCAACTGCTCCGGATTCCGCGCGACAAGCTCGAGAACATCGACAACATCTACAGCTATTTCGACGACCCCTGGTACGACCCCGATTCGGCGCACTCGGTCCCCTACTCGCTCTACATCACCGGGATCGGCTACCGCGCCGACATCCTCGACAACATGACTGGCTCGTGGAGCGACCTTGGAAACGAGGAGGCGGCGGGGAAGATCTATGTGCTCGACGATTACCAGGAGGCGCTCGCTGCGGGCAACCTTCTGAGCGGCTACGACATGAACACCGTCGTGGAGTCGGAGCTGGAGGCGACCAAGGAGTGGCTGG
>JBOGZH010000385.1:0-2108 GCA_050697095.1 Solirubrobacterales bacterium | reverse complement strand
GGGGGTGGGTCACTTTTCAACCGGCGAAAGTGGTCCACTTTTCGACCGGCCTTGACAGTCTTGACATAGGAGCAACGCGATGTCGCAGGAGAACCTCGATGTCTTACGGCAGTTCACGGACGCATTCAATGGTCGCGACCTCCCCGTGTTCTTGAATTGCTGTGATCCCGACATCGATGCGCCGCGCCCAGTTCTCCGGACACCTTCGTGAACAAATCGATCATGCCACGGCCCGCGCGAGCATGAGCTCGCGGGCCTCGATCGGCGAGCGGTAGCCGTGACGCTCCAGCAGCCACTCGCGGTTGTAGAGCGGGGCGAACTCGCGGACCGCTGCCCGTAGCTCCTCCAGGGTCCCGAAGCGCCGGATCCACAGAACCTGCTCCTTGAGCGTCTGGATGAAGCGCTCGGCGCAGCCGTTGGTCTCGGGCTCGTAGTGGTAGGCCAGCGAGCGGGCGATCCCGAGGTGGTCGATCTCGGCCTGATAGTGGTGACTTCGAAAGCAGGGCCCGCCGTCGTAGCGGAGCGCGAGCCCGCAGGCGACCGCGGCCTCGACCGAGCCGAAGCGCTCCGCCGTGACCTCGCGCAGCAGGTCCGCGGCGGCGAAGCGGTCCATGCGCTCGGAGGCGTCCGCCCACGCCTCGCCCGATCCGTGGTCGACGACGACAAAGACGGCGCAGCGGCCGTCGAGGTTCGACCACCCCTCGGTCGCGTCGGTCGCCCAGAGGCGGTCGGGCTCTTCGACCGTGATCTTGCCGTCGTGAAGGCGCGCCGCCCGCTTGCGCACCTTCGGAGTTGGCGCCAGCACCCCGTCCTCGCGCATCAGCCGCAGGACGCGCTTGCGCGCGGTGCAGATGCCGCGGCGGCGAAGCCGCGCCGTGACCTTGCGGTGGCCCTCGCCCGTGAAGGGCGAGGTCTCGAGGACGTCGTGGATCTCCCGGCGAAGCTCGGGGTCGGGCATCGCCCCCACGGGGCCGGGCTTGCGTCGAGCCGGGACCGAGGCGCTGCGCCGGCGGCGCTGCTCGCACGCCGCCGACCTGGAGGCCCCCGCCAGCCGACAGACCCGGGCCAGCGGTGCCCCCAGCCGCTGAGCCACGCTCAGCGCCTCGGCCGGCGAGGGCGGTGCTCAAGCTCCTCCAAGAGCCCCCGCAGGATGTCGTTGTCGAGCTGAAGCTCGCCGACCTTGCGCTGCGCATCGGCAAGCCGGCGCTCCTCCTCGGGGCGGGGGCGGGACTTCAGGCCCTCGCGCCCGGCGGCCAGGAACTCCTCGCGCCAGCGGCTGATCGCCCCTGCCGGCTGGCCGACCTCACGGGCAAGCGCGTCAAGCGACTCGCCGCGAAGCAGCCGCAGCACAGCCTCCTCCTTGCGCCGGGCCGACCAGCGCACCTCGCGCTTGCCTCCGGCTGCGCGCTCGGCGCGCTGGTCCTTCTCCATGCGTACCTCCCGGACATCCGACATGTTGACCTCCTCGGTCTAATCGGGTGTCCGGTCGGAACCGGGTGCGGGGGACGCGGAAGCGTGCTCCCTGCTCCAGGAGTTTCCCAACATCAGGATTTCGTGGGTTCCGCGAAAATGGAATGCCGAAGCGGACGCACTTGCAACCAAAGCGCTTCGTGGTCGCTGAGCGCAGAGTGCACAAATTTCCTCACCCAGGCCTGAACCGTGGTCTTGACTTCCGCTTCCGCGTGGTTGCGAGAGTCTCGATCGCGAACCGAGGTGCTCGCTTAGCACGACCATCAGGGCGTCCGGATCGCGTCAGTCATCACGGCCGCTTCGCTCACGTACGCGCACCCGACAGCCAAGCGCCCGAACGCTGCCCGGACCTTCACGGGTGGATGCGGCGCAGACCAATCACCGGAGTGCTCGGACCTCGCGCTCGCCCGGGACCCGCCGCGGCTCGATCTCCTCACCCTCGGGTCAATGCCGCCCTGTCTCGCCGACCTCGAGAGTGCAGGGCCGTGCACAGCGGAGGTCGACGGCGAGGGCAGCCATGGCATCTAGCCGCCCTGGTACTTTCGCCCGCACACAGTGCCCCAGCTAGGGTCGCGCCCCTAGCGTGTACAACCTTAACGGCAAGCAGGGGACCGAGCTGGCCGAGGTGATCGTGGAGA
>JBOGZH010000384.1:0-4687 GCA_050697095.1 Solirubrobacterales bacterium | reverse complement strand
ATCGGCCCAAGGAGTGGAAGCAGCGCCCCAAGCGCGAGCGTTGCCGCAAGCAGGATTCCGAGGCGGCGGCTCCACTCTCGGATGAACTGAGGCGACACCCGAGGGCCCGCACGCCCTTCCCGGGCCTTAGGCGATTCGACCGAGCTCGAGGCGGGCTCCTGCGGCCGGGCGAGGATCGCACCGAGCACCCGTGCGCCGTCGGACATGGCGCGAAAGGAGCTGGGGCCGCCGCGGTAGATCGCAGGGATATCCACCCAGCCGATGCGGGCGTCGGCGCGGACGAGGGCCTTGAGGTGGCGCGTTTCCGCCTCGTAGCCACCGATCGGAAGTGGGGTGCGCTCAAGCGACTCGACCCGAAACAGCCGCATGCCGCACTGGCTGTCGGGAACCCTCTGGCGCACAGCAAGGCTGAGAAGCGCGCTCGATGAACGATTCGTGAAGCGACGCAGGCGGGGCATGACCTGCCGCTCCGATCGATTCCCGATCACCACGTCGGCACGATCCGCCGCCGTGATGAAGTCAGGGATAAGCTCGGGCGGGTGCTGGCCGTCGCAGTCGATCACGAGGACGGCTTCGAGTGACCGGTCCCCTTCGAGAAGAGCCGCGGCCCCCAGGGCGACCGCGCTTCCCTTCCCCTCGTTGAGGGCAAGATGCAGGACGCGCACCCTGTCGCGCTGCCCGATCCGGTCGATGTCCGTTGCCGTGTCGGGGGGCGAGCCGTCGTCGACCAGGATCACCTTCTCTGCATGGCGCAGCGTTTCCTCAACGACCTGTTCGAGTCCGCTCGAGCCGTAGCAGGGGATCACTGCTCCAACTCGCTGCAACGCCCCTCGAGGAGCCTTCCCCGTGGAGGGTGCGCGGCGGGGGCGAAGGCGCAGGAGGGGCACGAGCGCGAGCAATCCGGCCGCTCCTGGAAGCAGCAAGGCCCGGTAGGAACCCGTCACGCCAACCAGGAGGCCTGAGAGCGGCAGGGCTATGGTGGCGGCGATCGCGCGGGCGGAGAAATAGGCGCCGCTGTAGCTGCCTTGGCGGCCTTTGGGAATGAATCGAGCGAAAAACGGGAACCCGAGGGCGGTCACGAGACCGAACCCGACGGCGGCGACAGTGAAGGGGGGAGCCACGGCCGCAAGAGAGTCAAGCGGCGCCGCTGCCAACAGACCCCCGCCCAGCAAGGCCGCGCCCAGGAGGAGCAGGGGATAGACGTGCTCTCGAGGGGCGCGAGCGGCGAGCAACATGCCGGCGCCCGTGGCGAGTCCAATCGCCGCCAGCCCCAGTGACGCCGTGCCGGCGCCGAGCCCGAGGACGTCACGGGCGTAGAGGACGAAGAAGACCGGCAGTGCTGCGTAGGCCGTCACCCAGAGGATCTGAGCGACCAGCACGTCGCGGGGGCCAGATTGCCGCAAAATCGTCGCTAACGCCCGAAGGTCGGCCGGGCGAGCCTCCGGCTGGGCCGGAGCACGAATCTCCGCGCGCCGCTTCACGGCGGCCACGGTCGGCAAGGCGAGCAGAGGGACAACGAGGGCGGCGCCGGCGAACAGCACTGGTGCCGACGGTTCGATCAACGCGCCCCCTGCGACCACTCCCAGCAGGCCCCCGACGATCATGGCCAGCTCCTGGGCGCTCG
Source organism: Solirubrobacterales bacterium (assembly GCA_050697095.1). Lineage (GTDB taxonomy): Bacteria > Actinomycetota > Thermoleophilia > Solirubrobacterales > 70-9 > DASPWW01. The sequence goes on along the minus strand of JBOGZH010000384.1, from coordinate 3,063 downwards.
TGGCCGCTGGTCGCGCCTCGTCCTCAAAGCCCTCGACGATAATCGCGCGGTGTGCGGTTGCGGTTGCGTTGAGCCCAACGTATGTCGCTGCACCGGCGAGCACGAGCACGAGGTAGGAGGTCCCGGTGCCGAGACCGATGGCGACGAGGCCGCCCGCGGTCAGCAGGCTCCCTCCGACGATGAACGGCAGGCGATGGCCGAGTTGACCGGCCGGGCGGCGGTCGCTCCAGAGCCCGACCAGCAGGGGGATCGCGAAGCCTGCCAGCGGGTTGACGAGCATCAGCACGCCGATCAGCTCAGGCGAGCGCTCGGCCCGCTCGAGCAGCACCGGCAGAAAGGAGGTGGTGAGGGCGCGGGCGGCGCCGACCCCGACCGCGGCCATGCCGAAACCGGTGAGAAACGAAAGGCCTGGACCCGCTTGACCGCGCGAAAGGCTCCGAGACCACCCCCGGGGTTTCAGCGCCTCCACGGGGCCACCAGTCGCAGCCTCCCGCGCTCGATCGCGATAGATGCCCGGCCGACGCCCATCGGTGTCCCGTCGCAGACCAGGGGCAGCGGCTCGGTGATCGCAGCCTCGTGAACCCGCTGCACGCTGACCTGGGCGTGGTTGACGTGCGTGCCACGGTAGGACGCGGCGAGCAGGCGCACAGCCTGGCGCCGGGTTCGGGCGCGGATCACTATCGACTCCAGCAGGCCGTCGGTGGGGTCGGCGTTCGGGTTGACCCTGAAGCCAAATCCGAACAGCGGCAGATTCGAGAGGAAGAGCTGGGCCGCCTCGATTGGAGCCTGCGGCACGCCGTCGAGGGAGAGCGAGACGCGGTAGGGGCGATAGTGGCGAATTGCGCCGGCGAGCGCCATGACTCCCGCACGCAGGTCGCTCGAATTCATTCCCGAGTACCGCGCCCGCGCGTCTGCTTGGAGGCCGGCGCTCACAGCCTCGACGCCGTAGCGCACGGACTCGGCCGTCTCAACGCGCAGGAGATTGACAGGATGAGCCGGAGCGCTCCCCGCGAGCGCAATCGCAGCGGAAGGATCGCGAGGAATTCCAAGGGCGCGGGCCACGTTGTTCGCCCGGCCGGTGGGGACCAGCGCGAGCTCGGGCGGCCGAACCGGTGCATTGACCGCCGCATGAAGCGTCCCATCGCCGCCGACGAGGATGACGCGGCAGGCAGGATCCTCTTGGAGCACCCGATGAAGCTCATCCTTCGTGCATGTCACAGATCCGTGGGCAGACAGTCCGCTGCCGCGAAGCTGGGTGAGCGCGTTCTGGAGGACCTCCTCGCCGACCCCGGTTGCGCTGGCGATGCCGTTTACGTCCACTGCGACCGCACAGCGGAGCGGCGGCCTGTGGGAAGATGTGATCGGAAGATGAGGGCTCGCCTGCATGATCGCTCTAGCCCTTAGCGTCGCCTAACGACGGTTCATTACGTCCGCCGACCCGGCTACCCAACTTCAGCCCCCCCGATATCGCGACGGGCTGCCACCCGCCAGGTGGAAGACCCATAGCGCTAAACGTGTGCGACGGCGTCCCGACGCTGCAGTTGTCGAATCAGCGCCCGCGCCCCCAGCCCGATACCTGCGCCCAAGGCCGCTCCCAGAAGCGCCCCCGCGACCACGTCGATGACGAAGTGGACTCCGAGATAGGCGCGGGAGATCCCGACAAGACCAGCGATCGCGAGCATCGGCAACCTGAGGCGCGGCTGCACGATGGAGATGGCCACCGCGGCGGCGAACGCCGTGGTGGTGTGCCCGGAGGGGAACGACGGAGAATCCGGCGTGGCAACGACCGGGGCGATCGAGTCGTCCGCCACCGCCGGCCGCGACCGGTCGATGAGCTCTTTCAGCAGACCCGATGCGAGCGAGGCGAGCGCGAGACTCACTGCGCCACACGCCGCAGCAAGCGGCAACCGGCGTCGCTGCCCTATGTCGCGCGCGGCGGCCAGCGCCACCAAGATCGGACCCTTGACCCACCAGGCCGACACGAGCACGAAGAAAGGGGTGATCGGAGCCCAGCGGACGGACTGGATCGACTCGAGCGCCCTGAGGTCGAGCTGGAAGATCTGGTGCGTGAACGCATCCATCTGCGGGACGGACCCGGCCTTGGGAGCGGCCCGATCCGGACTTGGCAACGATACTCCCCGCGATTTGGGCAAACGTTCCAATCGCAACAAGTCGGCCCACGAATTCTGAGAAGGGCTGTAGAGGCGGATCCTGATCTCGTCGCCCGCGACCTCCCAGGCCGTCAAGCTGGCCCGTGTGGTGCAGCACTTCTCGCGCCGCCTGCAGCTGCAGGAGCGGCTGACCACCCAGGTCGCCGAGTGGCTCGAAGCTGCAACCGCAGGGGGTGGGCGTGGTGCTCGCGGCCGAGCACCTCTGCATGTCCTGCGTGCGTCAGACCCGGGGGGCGCGAACGGTGACTTCGGCGCTGCGAGGCTTGATCAAGGACGACCCGCGCACGGGCAGGAGTTCCTCGACCAGGTCGGGACGAGCTAGCGCCGAGACGTAAGGGATCGCGATCTCTCGACGCCAAGTAGGCAGCAAGAGACCAGCCATCAATCAAGGAGGTCAACATGGAGACGGCCACCCCCACAGGCGGCGCACCCGCCACGGGTGTCCACTCCGTAGTGGAGCGCGTCAAGGAAGATCCCGGGTATCAGGCGTTCCTGCTGCTGCGGATCGGCTTCGCGGTCGCGGCGATTCTCTTCGGCCTGGACAAGTTCTTCGACGTCCTGGTCAACTGGGAGGTCTACCTGGCGCCGTGGATCAACGACATCGTCCCCGGCAGCGCCGCCGACGCGATGTATGCGGTCGGAGTGATCGAGATCGCAGCGGGCATCGCCGTCGCGGTCAAGCCCCGCTACGGCGCCTACCTCGTCGCCGCGTGGCTCGGCGGGATCATCATCAACCTGCTCACGCTGTCGGGCTACTACGACATCGCGCTGCGCGACTTTGCGCTGTTGCTCGCGGCCCTGACACTCGCCCGGCTGGCGAGCAAGTACGACCCGCCCGGGTTCGGGCTCGGCGCCCGCGCCTGACCGGCCGCGAAAGAGCCCCGCTCAGGCG
>JBOGZH010000383.1:0-4236 GCA_050697095.1 Solirubrobacterales bacterium | reverse complement strand
CAGGCGTGCGCGGGGAACCCGCATCAGGCCTCTAGCCACGTCACTCTCGAGGAGCCCCGCTTCGTCCTCGAGATCGTCCGGCTCGAGCCACGCCGACACGCTGAAACCCGCCCCCCGACGTCCGCCGCACGGCGGCGCCGGGCGGGCCACGGAGCGGGTGCCAGTCGGTGTCCCGGAGCTCCTCGCAAATCCGCTTCGTGAGGAGGTAGGCGAGCGCCGGGAGCACGAACACGGCGACCCGGAAGATCCACACCTGGGTTCCGTAGTCGATCCCGAACGAAACGAAGATCCGGTCGGCGGCCCCCGCGAGGAAGATCAGCGTGACGAAGGTGAACAGCGCCACCCCGATCGCCGTGCGCCAAGGATTGTCGCGGGGGCGGTCGAGCAGGTTGTGGGCCGCGCGGTCGCCCGTCACCCTGCGCTCGATGTGAGGCCACGAGAAGAGGAATCCGAACACCAGGGTCGGAACCAGGAGGCCGCCGAAGAACGGGTTGGGGAAGATCGTGTAGCCGAACAGCGTGGGCTCGATTGGAGGCATGATCCGCAGGGCGCCGATCAGCCACCCCATGTACCAGTCCGGCTGAGCGCCGTTGGTCCCGTCGTAGATCTCGTAAGGCCCCCACTGCCAGATCGGGTTCACCTGCACCAGCCCCCCGAGCAGGAACAGGACGCCGGCGGTCGCGAACAGGAGCCCCACCGATCGCAGCGCGTAGCCGGGCCACATCGGCGTGCCGACCACGTTGCGCTCGGTGGCGCCCTGGCCGCGGAACTGCGAGTGGTGGGGGAGCGCGATCAGCGCCAGGTGGACTGCGATCAGCCCCCCGATGATCACGGGCAGGATCAACACGTGGACGATGAACAGCCTCGAGATGAAGTCGTCCGCGCCCGGGAACTGATCGCCCCAGATCAGAAAGCCGACGTCGCCGCCGATCAGCGGAATCGAGAGCGTCGTCGCGTAGGCGATCGCCAGCCCCATTCCGGACAGCAGGTCGTCGAGCAGGGAGTAACCGGCGAAGCCCTCGATCAGGGCGAGGGTGAGCATCGTGAGGCCGATGTAATAGTTGATGTCGCGGGGCTTCCGGAACGCGCCGGTGAAGAAGACCCGCATCAGGTGGACGGCGATCGACGCGACGAACACGAGCGCCGCCCAGTGGTGGGTCTGTCGCATCAACAGGCCGGCATTGACGTCGAAGGACAACCGCAGGGCGGAGTCGTACGCCAGCGACACCTCGGTCCCGCGCAGCGGGTCGTAGACGCCGTCGTATGTGGTCCTCGCGAGGCTCGGCTCGAAGAACAGGGTGAGGAAGACACCGGTGCCTACGAGGATCACGAACGAGTACAGCGCGATCTCGCCGAACAGGAACGACCAGTGGTCGGGGAAGGCGTAGCGCAGCGCCTTGCGCAGCAGCGGGGCCGAGCCGGTGCGCTCGTCGATGAAGCGGATCGCGCCGCGGATCATTGGTGGACCACTACTTCCGGACCCCCCACCAGGAGGGGCCGATCGGGCCCGAGAACTCGTCGGAGGCGATCAGGCGCCCGGCGTCGTCGAGGCCGAGCGGGAGCTGCGGGAGGGCTCGGCCCGCGGGACCGAAGATCCGGTTGCCGCCCGTCGCCGGATCGAAGGTCGAGTAGTGGCAGGGACAGACGAGCGCCGGGCCTGGCGACTGCGCCGGGAACAGCGGGTACCGGTAGAGGTTGATCGTGCAGCCCGCGTGGGTGCAGATCTTCGAGAAAGCGAGCACCCCGTCCGCGTCCCAGTCGCTGCGATCGGCGGGCAGGTCGAGGTCCTCGGCGCGCAGCCGCACCAGGATCACCGGCGAGCCGAGCTCGCGCTTGTCGGCCCCCTCGGGGAACCCGGATACAAACGTCCCCACCTTGACGTCGGCGGGCGAGAGCTGGGCGTCCTCCTCGTCGACGACGCGCGTCCCGCGCCTCCACGGCGAGTAGCCGATCCGGTCGGCGGGCTTCGGCCCAAGCGACGCCGCGGGAAGAACAAGCGCGCCCCCCAACGCCGTGCCGGCCGCCGCCGCGCCTCCGAGCAGCACCCCGCGGCGCGAAACACCCTCCCCCCCGCGTTCGATCTCGCGCTCCAGTTCGCGCTCCTCGGCACGGTCCGCGAGCCGCGGGCGCTCCTCCTTCACCTTCTCCCCCGGAGCGACCTGTTTGCCGGCGACGATCAGCGCGGCGGCGATCGCGAGCAGCGCGCCACCGATCGCCAGCCCGAGGACCTGCGTCGACCACTCGAGCGCGTAGGCGACGATGAAGAACACCGCGGCGCCGGCCGCAAACGCGAGGAGGGCGAGCGTGCCGTTCTCGGCCGGCCTCATTCGCGCCCCCGCTCTCCGATTAGCCGCGCGACCAGGAGCAGCGCGGCGAGGGCCAGCAGCCACGCGATCATCCCCTCCGGGACGGGGCCGATGTTGCCGATTCCCCAGCCTCCCTCGTCCACCGGGTCCTTGGTGAGCTCGACGTAGCGCGCGATCGAGTCGAGGGTGCGGTCGTCGATCTGCTCGTGCCCGAACAGGGGCATGATGTAGGGGCCGACACGGACCGCCTCGCCGACCTGGGTCGGGCTCGCCTCCCCGAGGTCGGGGGCGAAGGCGCCGGTGACCACGCCCCCCTTGGCGACGGCCTGGTGGCAGCCGGCGCAGTGCTCGGTGAACGCCTCGAATCCCTCGCTGATATCGCCGCGCTCGGGACGCACGTTCGGCACCGGCGGCCCGCCGAACGACCCGACGTAGGCGACGATCGCGTCGATCTCGTCCTGCGGATAGCGCGGCGTCGAGCGGATCGGCTCGTCGCCGGGCTTGTCGAGCGGCATCCTCCCCGTCGAGAGATAGAAGTCCGCCGCGGCCGCGCCGGCGCCGCGCAGCGACGGCGCCGTGGCCTCGATCCCGCGCGCGTCGAGCCCATGGCAGGACGAGCACCCCTCGAGGAAGAGCCGGCGCCCGCGCTCGACCTGCTCCGGATTCGCCGGGGGGACTTTGCCGGTGTCGGCCGCTCCTCCCGGCTGGCTCGGTCCGCCCCCGATGTTGATCTGGCCGCTCGACGCGCCGGCGAACCCCAGCACGGCTCCGGCGCCGCACAGGGCGGCGAGCGCCGCGAGGACCCAGCGTCTAGCCCGCGGCGCCATGAGCCCTCTCGATCCGAACCGCGCCGCGCTCCTCGCGAGCGAGCCAAAGCCATGTGACGATTCCCGCCCCGAGGAGGATCGGTAGCGTGCCGGCGAGCATCGCGACGCCGGCGGCCTCGTCCCCGCGGACCATCAGGGCGACCCCGACCAGATCGACCGCCGGCGCGGCGAGGAACAGGTACAGCGAGCGGCCCGGATCGCCGAGGCCCGGCGCGAGCACCGGTGCCCAGAACCACACCCCGACGGCGAGGAAGGCGAGGTGCTCCGCGGCGTGAAGCAACGGGCGGCCCTGGGACTGCTCGAGCAGCGGGGTGAGATGAAAGACCCACTGGGCGATCACGAATGCCGGCCAGGCGAGCCCCGGGTGACCGCCTCGCGGGCGCGGCAGCCCGAGCGCGATCCACGCGAGCACGAGGATCGGGGCGACCACCCCCGTGATCACCGAGTGCTCGATCATGTGCGCAGCGCTCATCCGCGGGCTCTCCTTTCCGCCACGAACTGGAGCACCAGCCCGGCGAGGCCCAGCGCCACGACCTCGGCGCCGATCAGGATCAGGAAGAGGCCGAAGGCGAGGCCGTTGAGCATCATCGCCAGGCCGAATACGACCACCACCGTGGGGAGGCTGGAGTCCGCGAGGTGGCGCGTATGCGGCACATCCTCACTCCTGGTCGCCGCGTACAACGCGATCAGCGCCAGGGCCACCGCGGCGCCGGTGAGCAGCGCCGGGGGAAGGTCGTCGGTCGTCCACAGCCACAGCACCAGCGACAGCGCGCCCATCCACAGCGCGAGGCCTCCCATCCACACCGCCCCGACCCTCATCTCCGCCGCCCCCGCTTTGGCTTCGCGGCCGCGTCCGCGGCCTCGAGCCGCCTGTCGAGCACCGGCGCGTGCGAGGTGATCGGAGGCAGGGAGCGAAAGTTGTAGCGCGGCGGCGGCGAGCTGGTCGCCCACTCGAGCGTGTGCCCCTCCCAGGGATCGTCTCCCGCCGGCACGCGGTGCCGCAGCGAGACGACGATGTTCCACAGAAACACCGCGACGCCCAGCGCGACCAGGAACGAGCCGACGGTGGACAGCCGGTTCAGCCCCGTGAACCCGGCGTCGGA
>JBOGZH010000382.1:0-11684 GCA_050697095.1 Solirubrobacterales bacterium | reverse complement strand
GATCGGGTCGAACTCGAGCAGGTTGAGGAGGTAGATCCGGATCGGGTCGCCGCGACCCACCTGGACCGGCTCGTTGACGTAGTGGAAGCCGACCGTGTTGACCGCGTAGACCTGGTTGCCCTCCGCGTCGAAGTTCGTGTTGAAGCCGTTCATCAGCATCATCAGCTCGTCGGCCTCCGGCCGCCCCTGCTTGGGATCGACGATGAACGCCCCGTACAGCCCGCGGGCGATGTGCTCGGCCAGCGGCCCGGCGTGGCAGTGGTACTGGTGCAGGCCGAACGGCTCGGCCTCGAACTCGTACGTGGTCTCCTCGCCCGTCTCGAGCAGTCCGGCACCGATCCCCGGCACGCCGTCCATCTCGGCCGGGTGGATGCCGTGGAAGTGGATCGTGTGGGGGTGCTCGGAGGCGTTCACGAACCGGACCCGCATCCGGTCGCCCTCGCGGGCGCGAAGGGTCGGCCCCGGCACGCGGTCGTTGTACGTCCAGGCCGGGTAGTGGACTCCCGGCGCCACCTCGATCTCCTTGTCGGTTGCGACCAGGGTCCACTCGCGCAGCACGCGACCGCTCGCCAGCCGCCGCGTCTTGCCCCAGTCGAAGTCGCGCAGCATCTCGGTCGGGTTGAAGCCGTTCGCCCTGTGGTCCACGGTCTCCCCTCCGCGGAAGGTGGGCCCGTTGCTCCCGCCCCCGTGCGCCGCCTTCCCCGCCTCCCCGTGGGGGCCGGTCGCGGCCTGGGCATCGCCGCCGTCCACGGCGTCGTGCAGGCCCCTGTGGGGGACCAACCCGTGCAACACCGGAAGCGCCGCCGCGCCGGTGGCGGCTCCGCCCGCGAGCAATCCACGCCGGCTCAGCCCCCTGCGAGGTCTGCGCTCCGGAGCGCGATCGTCTGTGGGCGTGGGCTTGTCCATGGGTGAGATTAAAACATAGTCGTGTGTCGGCATAATTGCTAGTTAGATATGCCTAAAAAAAGCGCGCGCGACGCGCCCGCCTCGTAGACTGGTCGCGATGGCGAAGATCGCGACCACGATCGAGCTCGACGGCCAGTACCGCGCCCTGCGCGAGACCGCCGGGGTGATCGATCGCTCGTCCCGCGCGAAGCTCGTCGTGCGCGGCCCCGAGGGCGTGGACTACCTGCAGGGCCAGATCACGAACGACGTCGAGGCGCTCGCCCCGGGCGAGGGCTGCTACGCCGCGCTGCTCGACCGCAAGGGGCATATGCGGGCCGACCTGAGGGTGCTGACGGTCGCGGGAGAGGAGCAGTGGCTCGACGCGGAGGAGATCGCGCACGAGGCCCTGCTGCGTCACCTCGAGATGTACATGATCGGCCGCCAGGTCGAGATCGAGGACGTGAGCGGGCGGCGCGCCCTGATCTCGGTGGTCGGCCCGGCGTCGGGTGAGCTCACCGGCGCCGGACCGCTGTCGCCGGAGCACGCCCACCGCGAGCTCAGCCTCGGGGGCGCGTCCTGCCGGGCGGTCGCGACGGATCTCGGCGTCGACCTGATCGTCGCCGCCGCGGACGCCGACGCGGTGCGCGAGGCGCTCGTGGGCGCCGGCGCGCCCGAGGTCAGCGAGGCCGCCGCGGAGATCGTGCGCGTGGAGTCCGGAAGGCCGCGGTTCGGCGCCGAGATGAGCACCGCGACGATCCCCGCCGAGGCGGGGATCAACGAGCGCGCCGTCAACTTCACCAAGGGCTGCTACATCGGCCAGGAGACCGTCGCCCGGCTCCACTACAAGGGCAAGCCGAACCGCCACCTGCGTGGGCTTCGCCTCGAAGGGCCGGTGAGCGCCGGCGAGCCGATCCGGCTCGGAGACCGCGAGGTCGGGGCCGTGGGCACCGCCTGCCTTTCCCCCGCTTTCGGCCCGATCGCGCTCGCGATCGTGCGCCGGGAGGCCGGGCCCGGCGAGCGGGTGTCGGTCGGTGAGGACGGTACGGGCGCCGAGGTCGTCGAGCCGCCGTTCGCGTGAGCGACGACGCCTGCGGCCCGCGCCGGCTGCAGCGTGCGTGGCGAGCTATCGGTTAGATTTGCAGGGGATGAGGAGGAAGGGGCCAAGCGGTCCAAGGCTCGTCCTGCCCGCGGGGCTCGCGGCGCTCGCCCTCGCGGTCGTCGGCTGCGGCGCCGAGGATCGCCGCAACGAGCCGCGCCCGCCGAGCCCGGCAGAGGTCAGCGCGAAGGTGGGCGAGGACAAAGTCGTCGTCTCGCCGAGCCGGTTCGGAGCCGGGCTCGCCGTGTTCTCGATCTCGAATCAGACCGACGACATCGTCCAGCTCGCCCTGGAGGGGCCGACCGAGGCCGTCAGCGCCCCGATCGAGGCGGGCAGCGTCACCGACACCTTCAAGGTCCCGATGCTGGAGGGCGAGTACGCGGTTTCCGCGGGCGAGGAGTCGAGGGCGAGACCCGCCGAGCTCCTCATCGGACCGAAGCGCCCCTCGTCACAGAACGAGCTGCTGCTGCCGTAGCAGAACCTCTAGCCGGCGAGCTCCTCGGGCGCGGCGTCCGCGGCCGCGACGAGTGACTCGATGTGCTCGAGCCGCCCGTCGACGGAGGAGATGAGCTCGTCCACGCCCTCGCGCGCCTTGACGACGCTCTTGCCGGCGTTCGTCAGCGCGAGCCGGATCGACTGCGCGCTCTTCAGCGCCGAGCGCGCCTCCTCGACGGCGTCGCGAACGCCGGCGGCGTCGAGCGTGAGCTCGCCCTCGCGCTTGAGCATCAGCCGCAGCCGTGCATAGCGGTAGGCGAGGTCGAGGCCGAGCTCGTCGGGGAGCTCGGAATCGACCGCGACGATCATCTTGTTGCCCTCGTACTCGGCGAGCTGCTCGCGCCCGGCGGGCACGCTCTCTTCGCCGGCGACCACCAGCACGGCGAACTCCGCCTGCCGCTCCGCCATCGCGCCGTTGAGCTCCGCCCAGGCCCTGTTCTTGGACAGCTGCTCGTCCTTCGCCTCGAAGGCGATTCGCCCCACGATGGGGCCGTCGGCGGCCCCGACCTCGATCACGGTGTCGCCCTTCTTGGTGCCGCCGATCCCCGGCTCGTCGCCGACGTGATGGGCGCAGTCGCCCCTGGCCGTGGCGATGCGTTCCAGCGCGACATGCACGCGTTCCTCGAAGCTGCGGCCCTTGCGGGTGCCCGCCTCCTCGGCCTCCTCGACGCGGCGGTCGCCCTCCTGCTGCTTCTTCAGCTCGACGAGCTCGCGCGTCAGCGCCTCGATTCGCCTGCGGTTCTCCTCGCTCTCCTTCTGCTGGCGGGCGTCGCTGCGGCGGATCGCCTCGACCAGATGTCCCTTGAAGTCGGTCAACGGATTGCTTCCGTCCTCGGCGGAGAACTGCCGCAGCAGCGCGATCCGCTGCTCGCCGAGCGCGGTCGAGAGGACCTCGCGAATCTGCTGCTGGACGGATCCCTCACGGGTCGCATCGAAGGTGGTGGCAATCCGCTCCGCCAACCGATCGTCCCCGTCCGCGAGCGCCCGTGTCAGTCGTTCGCGAAGCTCCGCTGCGTGGCGCTCGAATTCGGCCCTTACGTAGTCGACCTCGGCCGCCGCGTCCTCGCGGTCGAGCACGCGCGCACCGATCTCGATCGCGTCCGCCACCGTCCTCGGCGGAGCCTGCCCCGCCTCGGCGCGCTCGCGGACGACCCGCGCCGCGCGCTCGTCGCTGACCGTGAGCCGCTCGATCACGAGACGGTCGTCGAGCGCGCGGACCGAGCCGTCGTCGAGCGGGAGCTGCCGCTTCTCGGAAGCCTCCATGGGAACCTGCCAAGGTAGTCATCCCCCCGGACGGGAACCTGACGGTAGGATGCGCCGCCTCACGACCCGAGGAGCCAGATGGCCGTAGACATCGCAGAGGTTTCAAAGCTCGACGTCGACCCGGGCGAGCTCCCGGAGACGATGGCGGCGTGGGTGATCCGCGAGGAGCGCGAGGGCGAGCCCAAGGACGCGTTCCAGATCGAGGAGATCGAGGTCCCCGAGCCGGGGCCGTTCGAGGTGATCGTCAGGGTGATGGCCGCCGGGGTGAACTTCAACAACGTGTGGGCGGCGCTCGGCAAGCCGGTGTCGGTGTTCCGCTATGGAGACCATCCCGAGTGGGGCCATCACATCGGCGGCTCGGACGCCTCCGGGATCGTGTGGAAGGTCGGCACGGGAGTCACGAAATGGAAGCCCGGGGACGAGGTGGTGGTGCACTGCAACCAGGCCTCCTATGAGGACGTCGAGGTACACGGCCTCGACCCGCTCGCCGCTCCGAGCCAGATGATCTGGGGCTACGAGACGACGTGGGGCTCGTTCGCGCAGTTCACCAAGGTCCAGGCCCAGCAGCTGCTCCCCAAGCCGCCGAACCTCTCCTGGGTCGAGTCATCCGCGTACGGCCTCACCTACTTCACCGCCTACCGGATGCTGCTCGACCGATGCAAGCTCCAGGCCGGGCACAACGTGCTGATCTGGGGCGCGGCCGGGGGACTCGGGGTGTTCGCCACCCAGCTCTGCGCGGCATCCGGCGCGGACGCGGTCGGCGTCGTCTCCTCGGACGAGAAGGGCGAGCTCGTGAAGCGGCTCGGCGCGGTCGGTTACATCAACCGAAACGAGTTCGCGGGGATGATGCGCAAGGGCGGCGAGAGCCCCGAGGAGGAGAAGGAGCGCGCCAAGGTGTCGCGCGAGTTCGCCAAGCAAGTCAAGGGGGTCCTCGGCGACGCCCCCGACATCGTCTTCGAGCACGTCGGCATGGCCACCTTTCCGACCTCCGTGCTGTGCGTGAAGCCGTTCGGCAAGGTCGTGATCTGCGGCGCGACCTCCGGCTACAACCTCGACTTCGACGTCCGCTACCTGTGGATGCGCCAGAAGGAGATCCTCGGATCCCACTTCGCGAACGCATACGAGGCGACCCGCGCCAACCGGCTGATGGCCGAGGGGAAGATCCGACCGGTGCTGTGGCGGGCGATTGGGTTCGACGGCGTCGCGGAGGCGCACCAGCTCCTGCACGAGAACAAGCACCTGGGGAAGATCTCGATCATGGTCGGCGCCACCGACGAGGAGCAGGGCAAGGCCACAGACGGACCCGGCGCGATCCGGGCCGAGGTCGGCGCGTGATGGCCGACGTCAACTACATCGACTGGCGGGTGCACCCCTTTCGGGCCGAGCGCTGGCTCGAGATCTGGGAGCCGGCGCTGGACCGCGCTCTCGCCTTCGGCGCCCGGTCATGCTTTCTCTCGCGCGACATCGACGACCCGCTGCACTTCCGCCAGGTCTCGGTGTGGGACCGCCGGGAGGACTTCGAGCGCTACTGGTTCTCGGACGAGCTGGTGGACCTCCGCGAGGCGGCGCTGAACTACTACAACAAGCCGCTCTCACCGAGCTGGCACTCGCTCACCGCCGAGGTCTCGGCGATCCACGCGACCGCCGAGTAACCGCGAGCGGGTCGTTTCTTCAGGCTGCGAGCTTCAGGCCGGCCTCGGCGAAACGCTCGCCGACCGCGCGCAGGGTCGCCACCATGGCCTCGGTCGCCTGGGAGCGGGCGCCCTCGACCCGGGTCGCCGCCCACACCCGCCGCTTCGGCGCTTCGGGCTCGGTGGGACGGACGACGACGTCCGGATGCAGGGTGGGCAGCGCCAGGTCGGGGAGCAGCGTGACCCCCATCCCCGCCGCGACGTAGGCCTGAAGCACCTGGTACTCCTCGCTCTCGAAGGCGATGTCGGGCTCGAAGCCCGCCTCGCGGCAGGCCTGAGCGACGGCCTCCCCGCACGAGCTCGGCCGCACCCCGCATAGCCACGCCTGGTCGGCGAGATCCGCCATCCGCACCACCTCGGCTCCGGCGAGCGGGTCGTCGCGTCGCATCGCGACGTACATCGACTCGGTCAGCAGAAGGGTCCGCTCGATGTCGCGGTCGCTCTCGCCCGGGGGCAGGAACGGATAGTCGAAGGTGACCGCGAGGTCGATCTCGGCGGCGCGCAGTCGAGGAAGCGACACCTCGGGCTCCGCCTCGGTGACCGAGAGCCTGACATCGGGATGGGCGGCGCTGAAGTCCGCCAGGGCCTTGGTGAGCAGGGTGACGCTGGCGCTCGGAAAGCTCGCGATTCGCACCTCGCCCCCCTCGAGCCCCGCGATCGCCGCAACCTCATGCTCCGCCTCGTCGAGGCGACACATCGCGGCCTCCGCGTGGCCAACCAGAACCCGCCCGGCGTCGGTCAGCTTCGGACCCTCGCTGGTGCGCTCCAGCAGCGGCATCCCAACCTCCCGCTCCAGGGTCGCGACCTGCTGGCTGACGGCCGACTGCGAGAGGTAGAGCGCCTCGGCGGCGGCCGAGAAGGATCCCTGCCGGGCCACCTCGGCGAGCACCCGCAGGCGCTTCAGATCAAGCATAAGAGCACCTTATCACGCGAAGAAGGGATCCCTGTTGTGCTTATGGCATCGGTGAGGCACGCTGTAGCTCATCACGAACCGCACCCCCCAGATCGTTAGGTAGGTGAACCGATGAGAGCAGGTGACCAGGTGACGCACACGCCCCTCCCCACGACCGACGTAACCGAGACCGGGATCACCATCCGGCGCCTCACTCGCGACGACCGCTCGGCGATCGCCCGCCTCGCGCAGCGCGACAGCTCGAAGGTCCCCGGTGAGCCGCTGCTCGGCGCCGAGGTCGACGGCCACCTGCTCGCGGCGATCTCGACCGCCAGCGGCGAGGTGATCGCGGACCCGTTCCGCCCCACCGCGGCGATCGTCGACATGCTGAGGGTTCGCACGCGCCAGATCGATTCGCAACCGCCTCCTCCGCGCAGGCGCGGCCTGCGGTCGCTGTTTCGTCCCCCGGGGCGCCGAGGGAGCGGCTCCCTCTCGCCCTCCCCGCCGGGGGCCGGAGGCCGCGTGCTGACTCTCGCCCAGCGCCCTCACTAGCCGTCCCAGCGCAAACCCGCTCGCGGCGGACGCGGAAGCGAGCGAGCAAGGCTGCCGGTTATGTGAGTGCGAGCGAGTGGGAGCGGAGCACGCGAGCGGAATTGACTTCAGTGCTGCTCCAGCGGCGCCATCGTCAGACCGGCGGCCTTGAGCTGTTCCCAGTAGTGCTCGGCGGGCTCGCGCGGCCCCGACCAAACCAGCGCCTGACCGGTGTTGTGGATCTCGTCGGCGATCCGGTACCCGCGGTCCACGCTGACCCCCGGAATCACGCGCGCGAGCGTGTTCGCGACGTGGTCGAACGTGTTGTGATCGTCGTTTCTCACGATCACCATCCACTGTCCCCCGAGCCCCGTGCCCGGGCCCGGGGCTCTCGGCTTCTCGACCGTGGTGGTTGACATCGCCGATCCGGTACCGGCGTGGACGTTACGGCAGCCGGATCCGGACGTCCTTGAAGGAGGCCTCCGCGCTGCGGCCCGAGTTGGCGCCGTGCCCGGCGACGAGCAGGGTCCTGCGGCCGTTCAGCTCCCCCGGGTCGGGGTCGGTGAACGCGGGCACGACGGTCACCTTGTTCACGAATGCGGTGATCCTGTCGCCGAAGGCGCGGAGCTTCAGCCTGTTGCTCTTGTTGATCGGCCGGATGCCCTGGTCGGTCCCCGTGATCGGGAAGCCCTGGCTGTCAGGCCTGCGTCGCAGCTCCCACTCCTTCGTGTGGGGGAACACGCGCAGCTCGTACCGGCTCGAGTTGTCCGCCCGCAGCGCGACCCCGACGTAGGCGGCGCTGCGCACGCCCTTCGCGGTCGAGTTCAGCAGCGTCGCCCCCGCCTCGATCTCGTGATCGGGCTCCTTGCTGTCCCCGCTCACGGGGGTGCGGAAATCGCACTGCTGGGGTCCCTTCTTGACCTCGACGCCAAAGGTCTTCTTGTCGCGCCAGAACTTCCGGCAGGGCTTGCCGCCCTCAAACTTCTGCAGCGCCCTGAATTCGGTCCGGCTCGAGAAGTCGTTGCTGTAGATCACGACAGTCGCAGCGGCGATCCCCCCGCCGGCTGCGAGTGCGAGCACCGTGACGGCTGTCGTGAGCTTGAGGCGCATCGAGGGTGAGCGTAGCTCTAATCGGAGACGGCGCCCCACGCACGCATCCTGCGGCGCTCGGGACGCACTCCGAGGACCCCTAACACTACGGAGGACCGGACGGAGCGGTCTGCGCGCGCACGCGCCAGTAGCGCTCCAGCCCGAGCCACAGCTGCTCGGGCGGAGCGGCGTGGCGAAACCGCTCCGCCCCGTCCGGGTCCGCGTGCTCGTCGAGCTCGGCGTGGATCTCGGCCACGAAGCGCGTCCGATCGCCTCGGCGAGCGCGCTCCGCCGCGTCGCGCAGCCTTCGGCGGGCGAGCTCGAGCTGCTCGGCGACGTCCGTCGCCGGCCCGAAGTGCGTGAGGCAGAGCCGCGTACCTCCCCACTCCGCGAGCGCGTCGAGCGAGTGCTCCCAGGCCTCGACGTCGATTTCCGGGGGTGGGGTCGGCATCAGCGTGAAGTCGCCCGGCGGGATCCTCACCCCCGCGACGTCGCCGACGTACGCGTCCCCGCTGTCGGTGTGCAGGTAGGCGACGTGGTGGCTCGCGTGGCCGGGCGTGTGGAGGACCCCGCAACCCTCGACGGTCTCTCCGCCGCTCAGCGCGGTCAGGTTCGCGGGCGGGACGGGCGCGACCTCGCCCCACAGGCGATCCATGTCCTCGCCGTAGAGCCGCCGGGCGCTGGCGAGGAGTTTTGTGGGATCGACCAGGTGGGGGGCGCCGAGGCCGTGCACGTACACGCGCAGGCGCGGGAAACGCCGCACCAGCACCCCGGTCGCCCCGGCGTGATCGAGGTGGATGTGCGTGAGCAGGAGGGCGCGCGGCTCGTCGTCGAGCCCGTTGAGCAGCGCATCCACGCACGTCGCCGGGCCCGGATCGACGATCGCGCCGTCAAGCTCGTACGCGCCGATCACCCGGTCCCGGCCGAGGTGCATCAGATCAACCAGGTTCGTCACAGCCGGTGGTCAGTGGTCAGTAGCCAGTGGTCAGTAGTCAGTGTCTCGAATCCGGTCGCGTGTCTGCAACTGACAACTGACAACTGATTACTGGCAACTCCTTACTGGACCTAGAATCTGTTTCATGAGCCAGCACCGCCTCCCGGAGCCGGATCGGCCCTGGGTGATGCGCACCTACGCCGGGCATTCGGACGCCCGGCGCTCCAACGAGCTCTACCGTCGCAACCTCGCGAAGGGCCAGACCGGCCTCTCGATCGCATTCGACCTCCCCACCCAGACCGGCTACGACCCCGACCACGTGCTCGCGCGCGGCGAGGTGGGCAAGGTCGGGGTCTCGATCGCCCACAAGGGCGACATGCACACCCTCCTGGACGGGATCCCGCTCGACCAGATGAACACCTCGATGACGATCAACGCGACAGCCGCGTGGCTGCTCGCGCTCTACACGGTGGTCGGAGAGGAGAACGGGATCGAGCGCGCGGCGCTCTCGGGAACGACCCAGAACGACATCCTCAAGGAATACCTCTCCCGCGGCACGTACGCGTTCCCTCCCGGGCCCTCGATGCGCTTGATCGCGGACACGGTCGCCTTCACGGCGAACGAGATTCCGAAGTGGAACCCGATCAACGTCTGCAGCTACCACCTCCAGGAGGCGGGCGCGACGCCGGTACAGGAGATCGCCTACACGCTGTCCAACGCGATCGCGGTCCTCGACGAGGTGCGCGACCGCGGACAGGTCGCCGAGGACGACTTCCCGCGTGTGTTCGGGCGGATCTCCTTCTTCGTCAACGCCGGCGTCCGCTTCATCGAGGAGCACGCGAAGCTGCGGGCGATGGGCGAGCTGTGGGAGCAGATCGGTCGCGAGCGCTACGGCGTCACCGAGCCGAAGTACCTGCGGCTGCGCTACGGGGTCCAGGTCAACTCGCTGGGGCTCACCGAGTCCCAGCCGGAGAACAACGTCCAGCGCATCACGCTCGAGGCCCTCGCGGTCACGCTGGGCCGCTCCGCCCGCGCCCGCGCGATCCAGCTCCCCGCCTGGAACGAGGCCCTCGGGCTGCCCAGGCCCTGGGACCAGCAGTGGAGCCTGCGGATCCAGCAGATCCTCGCCTTCGAGACCGATCTGCTCGACTACCCCGACATCTTCGAGGGCTCAAAGGTGATGGAGGGGCTCGTCGAGGAGCTCGCGGAGGGCGCCCGGGAGGAGATGACGGTGGTCGACCGCCACGGTGGCGCCGTCGAGGCGGTCCCCTACATGAAGGCGAGCCTGGTCGAGTCCCACCGCGAGCGGGTGGCGCGGATCGAGGCCGGCGAGCTGAGGATGATCGGCCAGAACTGCTTCACCGAGACCGAGGATTCCCCGCTGACCACGGGAGAGGACCGCGGCATCCTGACGCCCGACCCCGAGGTGGAGCGCGAGTGCGTTGAGGCGCTTGAGCGGTGGCGGAGCGAACGCGACCAGGGCGCGGTCGACCGCGCCCTCGAGACGCTCGCGGAGGCCGCCGGGGACGGGTCCCGTAACATCATGCCGGCGACGCTCGAGGCGGCGAAGGCCGGCGTGACCACGGGGGAATGGGCCGGGACGCTCCGGGAGGTGTTCGGCGACTACCGCGCGCCGACGGGCGTCGCCGCGGCAGCGGCGATCACCGACGGGGCGTTGCTCGCGAACGCCCGCCGCCGCGTGGAGGAGGTCTCCGAGGCGCTCGGCAAACGGCTGAAGATCCTCGTCGGCAAGCCGGGCCTCGATGGGCATTCCAATGGAGCGGAGCAGATCGCCGTCCGGGCGCGCGACGTTGGGATGGAGGTCGTCTACCAGGGGATCCGGCTGACGCCCGATCAGATCGTCAACTCCGCGCTCGAGGAGGACGTCGACGTGGTCGGCCTCTCGATCCTGTCGGGCTCGCACGGCCAGCTCGTGCCGGAGATCGTCCGTGGCCTGCGCGAGGAGGGGATCGACGCTCCGGTCGTCGTCGGCGGGATCATCCCCCCACCCGACGCCGAGGCGCTGAGCGAGGCCGGGGTGGCGCGGGTCTACACCCCGAAGGACTTCGACATCAACCGGATCATGGGCGACATCGTCGAGCTCGTCGCGGAGCGCAACGGGGTCGCCATCCCCGCCGCCTCGCCGGCTTGACTCCGGCCGGGCCGAGTACGCTGAGAGCATGCACGAGCCCGCCGGAATGGGGCGCGAGCCGGAGAGAGACCGGCGGCGGGAGCTGAACAGCCGCAGCGCGTGGCTTCGCTGCTACCGCTGCTGGTCACAGCGCCTCGAAGCGCAGGTCCACTACGACGCGATCATCCGCATCGACGCGGATACGGGTGAGTCGTCCGAGCGCGTGGACGAGGTCTCCGACGCGGTCGTCCAGTGCGTTGACTGCATGCACGACCAACCTCATCTCACCGTCGAGGACGGCCGGGTGGTCCCCGTCGAGGACCGCTGGGAGCGGATGGTCGCGGGAACGCCGTGGGTGGCCTCCTGCACCGTGACCGTCGACCAGGACCTGGTCGAGACCTGCTCCGGCCCCGAGGCGGCCGACAGCCTCACCTTCGGGGCGTTCGGGGACTCGGGGACGCGCGAGTTCTTCACCCACGTCCGCTTCCACAAGCACGACGAGGAGCGGATCGTCACCCACCTCCTGGTCGAGCTGTACGCCCGCTCGGGCGAGGAGGCGACCGACGTGCTCGAGGCGGCGGCGCGGGGGACGCTCGAGATCACCGCGCTCGCGGAGGAGTCGCGCCCCCCGGCGCACGCCTCGGACGAGGCGCATTAGGGGGTGTTCGAAGGGCTCG